>DATELP010000290.1:0-16073 GCA_035276425.1 Pyrinomonadaceae bacterium | reverse complement strand
GCAAGGGGACGATCTGGCGTGGGACGTCGATAGCCGCCTTCACGTGACGCGCGTGCGTGAAGTGGCCCACGACGTAGACACCGCGCACATTCGTTTCATAAGTCTGGGGATCGTAAACCGGAACTTCAGTCAATTTCCCTTGCTCGAACTTCACACCCAAACTCTTCAGCATCGTCAAATCAGCTTCACTGCCGACCAACACAAACACAACATCATTCGCTAGCGTCAGCCTTTCCCCGTCTTCTGTCGTCAACACCACATCGTCTTCATGAATCTCGTCGACGTGTTTGTAAAGCACGACCCGCAGCCGCCCCGCATTGATCTCCGCTTCGAGCGGCGTGCGCACCCAATGCTTCATCGCACCCGCTTTCGGATCGCGGTTCTCCCAATCCTCGCGCCAGATCGCCATCGTCGTCCGCGCGCCCTCTTCAGATAGAAACAGCGCAGCCTCGGCGGCGCTATTACCACCGCCGACAACAAGCGCGTCCTTACGCACGTAAGCGTACGGCTCGACAAACAGATGATGGACCTTCGGCAAGTCTTCGCCCGGCACGTGCAACCGGCGCGGGATGTCCATCGCACCGATAGCAAACAGCACGCGCGCCGCGTGATACTCAGCGCGGTCGGTCGTTACGAAGAAACCCTGTTCGATGTCGCCACTGACGTCGACCACGCGTTCGCCGGTATTGATATTCAGATCCTTGTCCAGCACGAAATGGATGTAGTGCGACAACAACTCCTCGCGCGTGGGCTTCTCACGCAGTGGCTTCAAAGTGCCCTCGCTCATCTCGAGTTCGTTTGGCGTGGAGAAAAGCGCGCGGCCGACGGGATACTGCCGGATCGTATTCGCGATCGTTCCTTTCTCGATCACGAGATAGTCGAGCCCTTCCTTCGCCGCCGCTTCCGCCGCGGAGATCCCCGCTGGTCCAGCACCGATTATGATCAGATCAAACATCCGCAAAAATCCCTATTCATAAAAGACTTCACCGCGCGCTACCTGGACGGCTGAACCACCTACTTTTACTTCTTCGACGTTACCAGCTTCGCCCTTTACATTCAGATTGATCCGGCTCGGACGGTGAATAAAGTCGCCCTGCTCAATCACAAACTTATAACGCCCATCTTCCGGTTCCAGATTCAACACGCCACCATGATGAACGAGATACCCGCCAAGCGCACCACACGCACTGCCCGTCGCCGGATCTTCCGGAATGTTGTCCGCGGGCGCAAAGAACCGCGCGTGCGCACGCGCCGCGCCGACTTCCAGCGTCTCGCGCGTGAACGCATGACAACCCGTTGCGCCATGACGCTGATAAATCTGCGCAAGCAACGTCGAATTGACATGAATGTCACGCAGGTCAGCTAACGAACGAACCGGCACCGCCAGACACGACAAACCGGTCGTGATCGCCTGTATCGGCAAACTCTCGTCGAGATCTTCACGCGCGAGTCCCAATGCGCGCGCGAGTTCCGCTTGTTCCTGCCCGTCGTCGATCTCGGCGAGAATCTCAAACTTCCCCTGTGTCATCTCGACCTGCACCGGTTTCCCGTCTTTAAATTCAATATCGACCGGCAACACGCCGATGCCGACTTCGTGAAAGATGCGTTGCCAACCATTGCCACCTTCGGGCAACGGCACCACGTCTTCCTGCGCGAGCGCGGTCCATGTGCCGACGATCGGATGGCCCGCGAACGGAATCTCGCGCATCGGTGTGTAGATACGCAGCCGCCGCAGCACGTTCTCTTTGTCCGCCGGAAGCACAAACACCGTCTCGGACAGATTCATCTCGCGCGCGATCTGCATCATGCGTTCGTCGCTGATGCCTTCCGCTTCGGGAAAGACCGCAAGCGGATTGCCGCAAAAAGATTTGTCGGTGAAAACGTCGAATTGTACGAAGCGAAAACCAGGCATGTCGTTAACTCCTAAGGAAAAAAGCTTTCAAGTCTTTACGAATCGACCAAAAGAAAACCATCGCGATAATCAGAATCAATAGTACACGCGTCAGGGTCTTCAAGTTAAAGCCCCAGCCGGGCTCGGTGAAATGAAAATTCCTCGCGGTCCAAAGAACGTTCCAGCCGAAGGTCCCGCCCAACATCGCCGACACTGACAAGCCGCCGATAATTATCAACGCCACCAGCACCGCCGCGCCGATCGCTTTGCCGAGATTCAGCCAACGGTTTTTGCTTTCGATCAGGTCGCGCAAAAGCACCACCGCGAGATGCACGCCCGCCGTAATGCCAAACGCCGTCAACGCAAACTGCTGCACTTCCTTCGCGAGCAACAACGTGCTGCCGGCGACCAGCAACAGTTCGAGGAAGTAGACCAGCTTCAGCCAGTGACGAAAGATCAGATCGGGAAAACTCTGCGGCACCGCGACTTCCACCAGCGACCAGAAGATCTGGCCCAGGCGAATAATCCACAACGAATACTTGCTGTTCACGCCGCGCTTCCGCGACATCGAGTCGAGAATCTTGCCGACGACCGTCGTCGCGCGGGCGGCCGAACGCATCGTGCTTTCCGGTTCCAGTTTGCTGCGCGTGCGAAAGTTGTCTTCGTAAAAATCCCGAAGTTCGGTCGGGTCGATTAATTCTTTCACTCGTTGATTGAGCTTTGGATCGCTGGCGGCGTTGTCTCGCAGACGGCGCGTGAATTCGTCGAGCTGAGACGACTCTGCCTTGCGCGTGCGAGTGCGCATCAACGACTCTGCTAACAAAGCATTGCGTTCGTTCTTGCCCATCGGTTCGATCGTCTCGCAGATGATCTGCGCCTGTGCTTCGCCGATCAGTTGTTGACGAAACGGATGATTGGGAAGCAGCGCCGAGATGATTCGTTCGGCGCCGTCGAGCCGGCCCCACAGAATGTCGTTTTGCCGCCACTGCCTCGCCAGAAACGCACCGAAGTGACCAAGAGCCGAACCAGCGAGTTTCTGACAACCGGTCGCTCGTTCGTCGATCAGTTGCTTCGCGTCTTCGGGACTGATGCGAATGATGTCGATCGGATCTGCTTCGCCAACGCCCGTTTCAAACATGATCGGGTAAGTCAGCAGATCGTAGTCTTCGTAGTCCTGGTAGTAATGAGCCAACGCGTTGCGCGCGATCCAGATCGCGTCGTCGATTGCCGGATCGCCCGTGACGGGCTTGGTGTCTTTCGACGAGAACAACTCGATACTTTTCGTCTCGGCTGCTGTTTTTGCTTCGAGCACGTTTGCTTTGAGCACCTCGGCCATGCTCTCAAACTCCGCTACGATGTGCGCGTGATTCGGATCTTTCAGAAACTCCCGGGTCCGCCGGTTGCACTCTTCTTCGGGCGAATCACTGCGATAAGAACGAATCGTGCCGTTCGGTTTGCCGAGGAAGTAATCGAGCACGACCGACCGCGCCTCCGGGTGCGGCGACAGCTTCTTCACGGCCTCTTCGATATCGTTCATCAGCTTCAGAACGTGCTCTTTGACGGGACTGACCTGCGGATCTCCCTGCCGATGATCTTTATTGCCCGCGTGACGTGAGCGAAGTGAACGTCCCTCGCGCCGCAGCGAAACGAAGAGATCGTTCAACGTGCGCTTGAAGCGCAGTATTTCATCCTGAAACGCGTCTTCCTGCGCTTCGGTGAACGGCTCTTTAGCGAGATCGAGGTTGTAGCCTTTGGCGAAGTTGTTGACGATCCGCATCGCGTTGGGATCTTGCCGGTGCAACGCATCCGCTTTGTTTCGCAGGTAGTTGATCCGTCGCAACGGATAAGCGAGGTCAAACTCGTAGAGGAAGCGATTTGCGGTTGGCCTGTTTGCGTCCTCGGGGCCGGAACGGTGTTCGACGTAGATCTTACTGCGCCACGCGCCGACGAGACTGCGAACGATGATGAACCAGTCGGAGTTCTCGTCAAAACCCGCAACACGCGCGACTAGTTGAGCCAGTTGATCGCTGACCGCGGTGATGCGCAACCGGTGATACGCGGCGTAAGCGCGTCCCTTTCGTTTGATCATGTCCGCCAGATCGAGTTGCGCGATCTCGTGTTCGCGAAGAGTCTCCTGGGCCCAGAGATGATCGCTCGGCGGCGTTTCGAGAGCGCCGCGTTCTTTCCACGAATCGTAATCAGTTGCGGGCGCTTTGCCGGCGAACTGTTTGAGCACGGCTTCTTCGTCGCGATCGACGCCGTCCGTGATCGAGTTCACGCGATCGATCAGCCGGTTGCGTTCTCTTACGCGTTCGAGATCTTCGCGAATCGTTTCGTAGCGTGGCAGCGTAAGCAGCGCGGCCATCACGTTTTCGATCGGATCGGGCTTTTCGTCGGTCTCGACGTCGTCTTCAGGATGTTCCGGCGACGGCTCGATGTAGATCAGTTTGCGGTCCACGGGAACGTCGGCGTTGCGGCCCATCAGGGCTTCGGTGGCGTATGAAAACGGTTTGTTGTCGAGATAACCACCGTCGCCGAACGCGCGTTTGGGAAACGGAACGGTCGAGACGCCGCGCGGATCGAGATAGTCGCGATAGAACCTCTGCCACAGTTTGCTGTCCGCGAGGCAATCGGTCTGTTTGTAAGGATCTTTCTTTTGCAAGATCGAGTTGATGTCGGTGAGACACATCGGCTCGAACGCAAACGGAAACGACGACGTGCAGCGTGCTGCGAACGCGAGAAACGGATTGTAACGGGCGAAGAAATCGTTGCGCGTGTCTTCGCCGCTGACGCTGCGTTCGGAGTAGACGAAGTGCATCACGTTGCGGTGTCGGCGCTCGTAAACCAAATCATCGGAAAGTCGAATCGGCAACACGACGCCTTGAAGATCGGTGGAAGTAACAAAGAGATCGAGTTCGTCGACGAAAGGCGATTCGCTCGTTTCTTTTCGCGACGAATCGAGTTTGTCCATGCCGTCAAACGCGTCGAGCAACTTGAAATACATGCGTTCGCTGTTGAGCAACGACGTGGGCGGATCTTGCAGCGCGAGTGGTTTCTCGATCGAACGCTTGTCGTTGATGAGTGTTTCGATGTCGCCTTCGGTTACCCAGAGGTCCTTGAGTTGTTCCATATCCTGGCCGTTGGCGAGCGCCTTGGCGAGGAAGATGCCGTTGATGCCGCCGGCGGAAGTGCCGGAAAGAATGTCGACGAGAAAACGCGTCGGCGGGAGATTCGACGGATCGGGAGGTGCGGAAGTCAGCTTGTCGAGATCCGCCATCGTCAACGTTTCATCGGCGAGCAGGTAACTGACTTTTCGATAGATTCGTTCGGTGCCGTTGAAAGCAGCCTTTTGCTCGCGAGCGGTGGACCGCACGAGCCGCAACAGCTCCTGCGCGATCCCGTTGATGTAGATCGCGAGCGAGACTCCGCCGTACATCACAACGGCGAAACGAACTTCCTGGGAATAGTCGTTCTGAGCGGGCGTGTCGGTCATGAAACCTCCGTCGCGGAGTTGGGCTGAAGAACCTGCGAAGAATATTTGATCATTCCCATTGAACAAAGAAGATAAATCAACTATTTCTTGACGCGACAAGTCGCTCTCGAATATCGCTCTCGAAATTTCACTCGCCTCAACCGTAAAAGGAGAGACCCCCATGGACCTCGGAATCCTGAATACCGTAATCGCAATGGTGATCGTGCTCTTGGTCTTGAGTCTGCTCGTGCAATCCGTGCAGATGCTCCTCAAGAAACTACTGAAGCTGAAATCGAAACAGATTGAAGACTCGCTAAAGGACCTTTTCGACCAGGCTATTGCCGGCGCGGCCCCGGTAAATCAGAACGAAAACAATCCGCCCGCAAACAATACTGCTCCGGCTCCTGCTTCCGGCGGACCCGTTTCAAAGATCGGTCACCTCGCCAGGGTGGCGATAGTTGGCAGTTCTGACACGGCGTCGGCTGGCGCGGAACACTTCGCGCAAAAAGTCCTCGACGAGTTTAAGAAGATCGGCCGCGTCACGAAGTATGGCAAACCGGTGCTCGACTCGCTTTCGAAAGAAGACCTTTTCAAAGTCATGGCCAAGTTTGAGTCGAAAGACTTCTTTCCCGATTACGCGGAGCGGTTCAAGGAAGTTTGCAACCAGATTATCGCGCTGCGGACCGCGGTCGAAGCGATCAGTTCTCAGTTGCAGGGTCCGGCGAGTGCCAAGCTGGCGCAGATTCGCGTTGTGATGGCGCCGATCTTCAACAACGTGGAAGCCATTCTCGACGGCGAACAGGTCAAACCGAACGTTTTGTTTGCCGACCTTCTGCGGCTACGACAACTCGACATTAGCGGCGTGCTGAACCTGCTCGATGAAGCGCAACAAGCAGTCACGCAGGAAAGAATCGCCGCGGCGCAGGCTGAGAATACTCAGGAGCTCGCCGTACTCGATGGTATTTCAAAAGAGTTGGCGGGGATCGCCGAGCTCATTGGCGAGTTGAGCAAACGATTCGATGAAGCAGTTTCGCCTCTCCGCCGTAAGCTGGAACAGGTGGAAGTTTGGTTTGACACAGTGACGCAGAGTTTCGACGAACGCTATGCGCGGCACATGAAAACGGTGTCGATCTATATCAGCATCGTCATCGTGATCCTGCTCAACGCGAATTTCTTTCTCATCTACAGGACCCTGTCCACAAACGAGGTGCAACGAAACCTGATCTCGGAAGCGGGCGCGGGGATTCTGGACAAAAACAAACCGGCGCAACCGGCGGCGTCACCGGCTTCAACCGCGCCTGACGCAACGGCGAGTCCGACGCCGAGTCTTAGAGAAGAGGTCGAGCAAAGCCGGCAAGCAATACAGTCGCTCGTAGATACTTACGAGGGCTTCGGGTTTTCGCCGCTGACGGGTGAACAGTTCTACACGTTTCTCTGGAGTACCGGTGGTTGGACCGCGATTGCGAAAGATCCGTACGGTAATCACGGATGGTTGGGCTTTCGGCCGGCGAAGAACGAGAAGGGGTTGATAGTTAACGACGACAATATTCCGATCCCGCCTAACTGTCAGGAGAAGGACCACAAAGGCAACGCGATCCTCATCGACGGCAAGGCAATGAAATGTGAACCGGCGTGGGTCGGGCAAAATGCTGGTGAGTGGTGGGAGAGCCGCAAGGCGGATGTGTTCACGGTTTTCGGGTGGGCAGTGATGGTGATGTTGTTGAGCGTTGGGGCGCCGTTTTGGCAGGACACGTTGGAGTCGCTCTTCGGCATCAAGAACCTGCTGCGCCAGAAGAGTGGGACGCAAAACATCGAAACCCAAAGCGGCGCGGGCCAGCCGAAACAAGCGTAACGTGGTTAACGCCGAAGGCGTTGGATAATTTCAGCCCAGAGTTGCTTCAACTCTGGGAAACAAACAATATGTTTTCCCAACACCGGAGGTGTTGGCGAGAGCGCGCTCGCCAACGCTTTCAGCGTTGTTTTTCTTTGTTCCTATGTGGTCCCAGGTTGAAACAACCCTGGGCTGAAATTGACGAACGCCTTCGGCGTGCTCAATTCGGAACGCGACTGGATCTAGCGAAACCTTCGGCGTAACAGCCGCAAATCATTGACAGCGCTCAAGCCGCAGGAGTATAACGGCGGCTGCCTTCGCTTTGTCTTTGTCTTGACCGCGCGTACACGTCTCTCGCGCATTCCTGAAGTTGACAGACCTATAAAACCGACTCCGCGTATCTCGCATTTTAATGCCTTCCATTCAAGCAGAATGAAACGACTTCAAAGGAGTTCAGTAACGTGCCAGTACTAAAAAGAGGTTCATCCGGACCAGACGTGCTCACCCTGCAATCAACCCTTCAACAACTCGGTTTCGATCCACGCGGCTGCGACGGCGTGTTCGGCCCGGGCTGTGAAGCGGCCGTCATTGCTTTTCAAACAAGCAAAGGATTGACTGCCGACGGCATGGTCGGTCCAGCCACCATGGCTGCACTACAGACCAACGCCGCCGTTGCCGGTGCTAACGTCAGTGGCGCAACGACCAGCGCCGCTGTCACACCCGACGCACCCACAACCGACTGCGCCTGCACCGCCGCTCAAGCCGCGAAGATGTTTCCCGGCGTTCCGCTCGCCAACATTCAAACGAATCTCCCGTTCGTGCTGACTGCAATGGCCGCCGCCGGTCTCGGCGACAAAAACATGGTGCTCATGGCGCTAGCGACGATTCGCGCCGAGACGGGAAACTTCACGCCGCTTAGCGAGTTCCAATCCAAGTTCAACACCGCGCCCGGCGGTCCGCCGTTCGGTCTCTACGACAACCGCAAAGACCTCGGCAACCAGGGCCCGCCGGACGGCTCGAGCTTCAAAGGCCGCGGCTATATCCAACTGACCGGACGCTCGAACTATCAGGTTCACGGCGCGGCAATCGGAATGGGCAATCAACTGGTCACCAATCCAGCGCTCGCCAATCAGCCAGACATCGCCGCGAAACTACTCGCCAGTTTTCTCAAGAGCAAAGAGTCGAAGATTCGCGCCGCGCTGGCCCAAAACGATCTGAGGACCGCCCGCAAACTGGTCAACGGCGGATCGCACGGTCTCGATCAATTCACCGCGGCCTTCAACATCGGAAAGACGGTAATCACCTAACAAATCTTCTCGGGCCCGGGTCGTTCATGAATTCGCAAATGGTAAGTCGTCGCCTCCCGTTCTATCTCTGTTTGCTGTGCTGTGTGCTGATTTCGGCGGTCGCCGTTCAGGGACAAACCGTCAGCGCAACGCTGCGTCTGCAAGCCACGGCGGTCAACGTTAACGGTGTTCTGGTTTGGCAAGTGAACATGCAGTTTGCGCCAACAGACGTGGTCATCAATGCAAACACCTTCGATTCCAGTTTGACGACGCCCTGCCCGCAGATATCCGTCGCGCTCCGCAACCGCATTCTCAAAGAGCTCGCGGTGATGGCGCAGGAGGAAAAGGATGCAACCCAAACTCCAATTCACTTCTACATTGATTCTTTTGCGCCTGCGTATTCGTTACCAGACACGCTCAGCGACCGTTCGTTTTTCTCACGACTCGATCGGCAACTCAGCAGATCGGTGAACCGGGACCCGTCGCTCAGTCTTACCGCAACGCCGCCGGCCGGATTCGGTAAACCGACTCGCGTTGGCGAAACACTGACCGCGCGCAATCAAACCCAGTGGCGATTCGAACTCAATCCGATGGGGTTCGCAGTCGTTGGTTATCAGGTCTGGCTGCAAACGAAGAACGGCGCCGCAAACAGTGACAACGGTGGGACCACAGTTCCCGTTATGAAAACGATGGGTGACATCGCCGACGATCTCGGCATCAAGTCGCTCACAGCCGCCGAACGGACCGTCGCCATAAACCTGCTCTACGCGCCGGAAGACTTGCAAAAGCCGGACGGCTCACTCACCGACGCCGAACTCGTACGCGTTTTGGAAGGTGCTGCTTATCGAACGTTTCTCGTCGTGCGCGATGCGAAAATGCAGCCGTGCCAGTTTCGCGACGCCGACGTCGACGACCTCATCAAAACCAATACCCAAACGCTTTTTAATGCCTACGGTGCGGATCTGAACATCGGTTCGATGCTGACCGACGACAACCAGGAAATTTTCGGCGTCTCGGGTTTACAGTTAGTTCAAAGCATCAAGATCAGCGTGACTCCGGAAGCCGACCCGCAGGGTAATGTGACGCGCACCGACAGAGACGACGAAATCGAGGAACTGCTAAACAAGAAATACAAGCCGCGTCTGATCGCTCAGCCTGGAGAGATCGTCACGAACGACATTCTCGACAAAGACACGCGCCAACTTTACCTCGTGCGCAGTGTGAGCGAATTTCCGAAGTATTCCTTTGCAGACGGAGTGCTCACTTACGAAGTCACACGCCGGCGCGAAATTGTTAATCTCACCGTCACCGGTGCTGGTTCTTATTCACCCGAGTACGCACTTAACGGATCGTTAGCCGTCACGGGCGACAATCTTCTCGGGCACAGTGAGTCGCTATCGTTGAGTCTCACCGGCGGCAACTCGTTTCAGAAAGGCCAGTTTAGTTTCTCGATTCCGCGTGAGACGCCGAAAGAGCGGCGCAAGATACCGATCATCTTTGCGGGCTTCAATCTCAGCGGCAACTATTCTTACGACTCGGACCAAGCGTTGGGAAACCCGATCTTGACGAGGTATACGAATCGCGAGTCGCGCATCTCGAGCAGCGTTTCATTCGAGTACGATTCGTTCAGCCAACGCGACTACGTCGAACAAGCCGAAGGATTGTCTGAGAAACGCAAACGCCTGCACCACCTCGTCACTACCGATGTCGGCTTCGATCTACTAAACAATCAACTCAAATCAACCGGTCTGATCCCGGTCGCGCCTTTGGACGGTCGAGTCGTGTATCCGTCGCTCCGCGTCAATTACCTCGCCAGTTACGATTTGCGCCGCGCCGGAATGCGCGGCGGCATCGGCGAGATCGATTTCCTGTTTAATGCCGAGGGCGAGAAAGGCTTCAGAGGCATCGGCGGAGATTTCTCGTACAAGCGCTACGAACTCAGCGGCGGCGCGCAGATGTTTTTCGGCATCGCCGCGCCGACGGATATGTTTCTGCGTTATCAACGAGGCGCGGGCACATCGAGCAACGGCACGCCGCTGTTCAGGATTTTTCGTTTGGGTGGACCACTGAACGTGCGCGGGTTGGAAGAAGGCGAGTTTGTCGGTAACAGTTATGCTTACGATCGATCCGAGTTTGGCGTTGGACTATTGCCGCTGGTGCGAACGATCAGAAACATCTTTCCGCGCGGCAAGAAAACCAGTAATCCCAATCCGAACGAAGAACCGACCCCAACCAACATCGGCGGACTCGATCTCGCAAACACCTTCGTCAAGATCTTTTACGATCGCGGCCGCGTCTTCGAGACCAAAGCGCTCGGCGAGATTCTCAATCCCGCGCACGGCGTCAAGGGTTACGGAATCGGCGCGGAACTGCGCGGCATCGCATTCATTGCAAACAAACGCGCGAACCTGACTATCGGCTACGGACGGTCTCCCAATTCGCTGCTGCACCGCCGCGGAGCTGTGATCACCGGGCTTTCGCTCGACTTCTAAACAGTTATCAAGATTAGTCCCTCTCAAGGAGAACACCATGAACGGCTTGAGTTTGAACTTTCAAGGAGAAACCAGAGTTTTTGGACCAGACGGAAACGTGTTCGTGAACGATGCTGCGCAGGGAGCGTGGAGCACTCAGCAGGCCGGTGGACCAAAGGACAATCAGATTCGTTACGACATTGGTGGACAAGCCCAACCGCCGGTGCCCATCAAGTACAGCTTCAATCCGCAAAACCAACTGCAAGCCATTATTCCGGCGGCGGCGAACGGCGGCGCAGATTCAGCTCCGTTCACGTTCCTCGGATCGATTCAGGTCGACGACGCGCAGGACATCGTTTACCAACTGATCGCGGCGGACACCGGCGCGGCGACGCAACGCAACGTCACGCTTTACGGAGGTCTGCGGTTCGATTCGAAGACGCACAACCTCGTGATCGATCTCACTGGCGGCGGAACAGCCGAGGTCACGGGCGACAGCGGCGTTGCCAGTCTGGATGCGTTGAAGAACGACATCACGCCGTTCAAGAGCAACGATCTGTTGCGCTTCAAAGCGAGCACTACGAACACGCTCGCCGATGGAACGACCAAAAAGATCGCGGCCGATTTGAAGTTTGTCGGCAACTGGGATCTCAAAGGTAATCAGCTCGTGTTTGTGTCGCAGGTGAAAGGCGACGTCACGAAACCCGCGGTCACGCTCGGGTTCGCCGGAAAGTTCAAAGCGGTCAGCGCGGGCCTCGCTTACTACGCCGACGAGCAGGGAACTCAGTTCGCCTTCAACATAAACGGACAGCACCAGTGGAACAGCGGCAAAGCGAACTGGGACGTGTTTCTCGGTTACTCCAAAAAGCAGTTCACCGCGAAGGTGAGCGGCAACCTGAGCATCAACAAGCAGCTTGGCGATCAACGCAACCTCACGCTCTCAGCCGATTGGACCATCGAGCACACCGACGGTTCGCAAACAAACATGCAGATGGAATTGTCGGCGGCGTATCGTTGGTCCCAAAACAACATGCTCACGATCCAGGCGCAGTTTTCCAAGCAGGGACAGACGATCACTTACGACCTGAAGGTCGAAGGAAAGTTTGTCTTCAAGTCCGGCACGCTGACGTTCCAGATCAAATACAACAACCAGGATCCGGACAATAAGTTTTCGTTTCAGATCGCGTTCACTGCAAACCCGACGAACCTTATCAAGGCGCTTTCAATTGTGCTGGATGTGACAGAGAATAGCGTCAACATAAACTTCCAGTTCGAAATGAGAATGACGTGGATAGACGGCAAACTACAGAAGGGCGATCCCAAGCCACTCGCGGCTTAAGGAACATACTACTTCCGACCACAACTCCGTTCACTGAAACGGAAGAACTCGACCTCGACGCGCTGACGGGCAACATTCGCAAGTGGAGACGAGCAGGCATTTCTGGTTTTGTGTTGTTGGGTTCGACTGGCGAGCGTGTGCATTTGGAGGAGACGGAATACTTGCGCACGCTCGAAACGGCTCGCGCTGAGATTCCGAGTGACGGCGCGTTCATCGCGGGCGTTGGACAACACAGCACGCGCGGCACGATCGCGGAGATCAAAAAGGCGGTGCACTGCGGCGCGGATTCTGTTCTGGTACTCACGCCACATTACTACCGCTCCGCCATCACGCAGGACGCGCTGGTCAATCACTATCGAGCGGTTGCCGATGCCTCATCAGTTCCGGTGTTGCTTTACAGCATGCCGGCGCTCACCGGGATCAAGATCGAACCGGAAACAATCGCGCGTTTGAGCGAACACCAGAACATCGTCGGTGTTAAAGACAGTTCCAACGACGTGGCCGGTTTCGCGCAGACCGTGAAACTGTGTCCGGCTGAGTTCGCTGTTCTAACCGGAAACGGAACCGTGCTGCTCGACGCGCTGCACGCCGGAGCAACGGGCGCGATTCTCGCTGTTGGTTGTGTCGTGCCCGAGGTTTGTCTCGAACTCTTCAACGCCTTCCATCGCGACGACCAGCAACACGCGAGTTCTTTGCAAACCAAACTCACACCACTCGCCGCGGCAGTCACCACGAAATACGGCAT
Source organism: Pyrinomonadaceae bacterium (assembly GCA_035276425.1). Taxonomy (GTDB): domain Bacteria; phylum Acidobacteriota; class Blastocatellia; order Pyrinomonadales; family Pyrinomonadaceae; genus PSRF01. Next base: position 3,038 of record DATELP010000290.1, on the reverse strand, counting down.
CGGCGGCCTGAAAGCCGCCCTCGACCTCGCCGGCTATCACGGCGGCTCCGTCCGCGCCCCCTTGCGCCCACCCGACGAAAGCGCCCGCGCCGACATCGCCCAGCTTGTCAATTCTGTGAATCCTGTCCACTAATGTAGAATGTCGCGCGGGAGCCTTTAATCTCTTGAGCACAGCCGAACCTGCCTGTTACAGCACCCCCGAAGAGTCTGGATTACGCGTCGAGACTCTTCCTTTCGAACGCGTTCCTCATATGACGCGTCTGTTTCTCGACTATCAGCGTGATGCGACAACGTTGCGACGGTTCTATCCGTCAGCCGTGCGCTTCCATCACGAGTTGCAAGCGCGCGTACCTGAAGTGCTCGTGGCGCAACAGGTCGATCGAAACAAACTCGCGGACACGCTCGCGGCCATGAACGTGCGTTGGGGCGCTGGTCAGGAAACGCTCGACAACATCAACTTGCTGCGAGAGTCAGACAGCATCGCGGTCGTGTCAGGTCAACAGGCCGGTCTTTTCACCGGTCCGCTCTACACGATCTACAAAGCTCTCTCCGCCGCAAAACTCGCCGGCTGTTTGCGACAACGCGGCACGAAAGCCGTGCCCGTGTTTTGGATCGCTGCCGAGGATCACGACTTCGCGGAAGTCGCAATCGCGGAGTTCATCGGACGCGATTGCCAGCTCAAACAGGTCAACGCGAAAACCGATCTGCACAAAGAAGGTCAGCCGGTTGGTCACGTTCATCTGGACGAGTCGATCACCGAAGTTATCGATCAACTCTTCGAGCTATTGCCCGCTTCGGAGTTTGCGGACGAGATGAAGTCGCTGGTCCAAAACGCGTGGCAACCCGGCCGCTCGTATTCCGAAGCTTTCGCGACGATGATGACGTCGCTACTCGGCGGCTACGGTTTGATCTTTCTGAATCCCCTCGACAGCGAACTCAAGCAACTCGCCGCGCCGCTGTACGCCGCCGCCGCAGAACGCGCGCCCGAGATCGGCGCCGCACTCGAAGAGCGCAGCCGCGAACTCGAAACCGCCGGCTATCACGCGCAGGTGCTCGCCACCGCAAACTCGTTTCCGCTCTTTCTGCACGACGAATCCGGCGCGAGACACGCGCTCACGCGCGGCGACAACGGCAAGTACCGCACGAAAGAAAACGCCACCGAATACACGGCTCAGGAACTCGCCGCGCTGGCGCGTGAAACTCCCGAACGTTTCAGTCCCAACGTGACGCTGCGCGCGGTGGTCCAGGATTATCTGTTACCGACAATCGCTTACTACGGCGGCGCCGCTGAGATCGCTTACTTCGCGCAAACCGCCGAAGTCTATCGTCTGCTCGAACGCCCGGCGACACCGATTCTGCCGCGTTCGAGTTTGACCATGATCGAACGCCACGCGGGCCGCGTGCTCGAAAGATACGGACTCGGATTGCCCGACTTCTTCGAGGGAATCGAACCCGTCATCAAACGCGTTGTCGAGGAACATCTCGGCGCGGGCACTGCGAAACGCTTCGCCGATACGGAAGAGAACATTCACCAGGAACTCGATCGTTTGCGCGATGAGTTGAAAAGCGTTGACCCGACGCTCGCGAGCGCGCTCGATACAGGCCGCAAGAAAATCCAGTATCAACTCGACGGTCTGCGCAATCGCTTCGTGCGCGCGCAGATGACCCGCGACGACGCTGCTCACCGGCAGTTACAGCGGGTTTTCGAACAACTCTATCCCAACAAAGATTTGCAGGAACGGCACATCAACATCACTTCACTGCTCGCGCGCCACGGCACCTACGTGATCGAGTGGATCTTCAACGCCATCAACCTCGGGTCAAACGATCATCAGGTTGTTTACCTTTGAACTTTGAGCTTTGTTCTTAGTACTTTGTTCTTTGTTCGCTCGCTAATGATCTAACTTGGACTTGATGATGCGCTAGCGAACAAAGTACAAAGAACAAAGAACCAAGTACAAACTAATGTCCAAAATTCGCGTCCTCGCAGATCACGTTGCCAATCAAATCGCCGCGGGCGAAGTCGTTGAGCGTCCCTCTTCAGTCGCGAAAGAACTCGTCGAGAATTCGATCGACGCGGGCGCCACGCGCATCACGATCGAGATCGAAGCCGGTGGCCGCCGCCTGCTGAAAGTCTCGGACGACGGCGAAGGCATGGTGCGCGACGATGCGATTCTCGCTTTCGAACGTCACGCTACGTCGAAGATTCGTGCGGCAGACGATCTGATCGCGATCGGCACGCTTGGTTTTCGTGGCGAAGCGCTCGCGTCGATCGCGTCGGTGGCGAAAGTCGAATTGACAACCAGCACCGAAGACGCAGCGGCGGCGACGCGCGTTGCGATCGACGGCGGCAAGATGCGCGACGTGAAAGACGCGGCGCATCCACGCGGGACAACGATCGCCGTGCGCGAACTGTTTTTCAACGTGCCGGCGCGGCGGAAGTTTTTGCGAGCGGAAGCGACGGAGACGTTTCACCTGACGAACATGGTGACGCACTACGCGCTCGCACACCCGGAGATTGCGTTTACGTTTGTGAATAACGGGCGCGACGCGTTGCGCGCGGTGGCGGCGAAAGATCTGCGCGAACGTGCGTATCAGATCTTTGGGGCGCAGTTTGTGGAAAACTTATTGGCGGTCGAAGGCGGCGACCGCAACGTGGCGTGGGTAACGGGGTTTGTTTCAGCGCCGCGCGATCGGCGCACGTCGCGCGACCACCAATTTCTGTTTGTGAATCACCGCTACGTTCGCGATCAGATGATCGGGCGTGCGTTGGGGGAAGGTTATCGCTCGATCCTGCCGTACGGTTTCTACCCCGCGGCGTTATTGTTCATCGAGACGCCGTTGGAAGAAGTCGAAGTCAACGTGCACCCGGCGAAGACTGAGGTGCGCTTTCGTCGCCAGGCGGCGGTGGCTGATGCGGTGCGCGAAGCGATACGCGCGGCACTCGCGAATGCCAGCTACGTTCCCCCACCCGAACCCGAGCCCGAGCGAATCGTAACGGCGACCGCCGCCGTGAGTTCGATCTCTCCGCAACCGCA
>DATELP010000289.1:0-15537 GCA_035276425.1 Pyrinomonadaceae bacterium | reverse complement strand
CCCTTTCGTTCAAAAAGCCGTTCAAGCCGAAGCCCGGTGAGACGATCGTGTTTTCGTTCATCATCTACAAGTCGCGCGCTGATCGCGATCGTATCAACAAGAAGGTGATGAGCGATCCACGCATGAACAAGCTGGTCGAGAAAGGCGCCGAGATGCCGTTTGACATGAAGCGCATGTGCTACGGCGGTTTCAAATCTATAGTCGATATGTAGAGGACGCTGCCGATGAATGTTCGACAAATCAATTGGCCGCTGTGGGCCGGTGTTCTTCTCACCCTCATTGCTGGCTTCAGCTACATTGCCGTATTTATCTGGTTTCCCATCACGCGAGATTTCCCGTGGGTTAACCTGCTGATGTTTGCAGTGGCGGCAGTGTTTCTTTGGCTGGGACTACGGCGCGGTTTCGCACGCGACCGGGCGCATCCGACGCGTTCGAAGATCGTCGCGTCGGTTTTGACCACGTTTAGCGTGCTGATCATCGCGCTGTTTCTCTTTTCGTACTTCGTTTTTGCGCGTTGGTTGCCGCCGTCAACCGGTGCGCCGCAAGTAGGCCAGAAGATCCCGGAGTTTACTCTGCCCGACTCGAGTGGCCGGCAAGTGTCTTTAAATGAACTGCTGACCACGCCGATCGAGGGCAAACCGCCGAAAGGTGTTTTGCTGATCTTCTACCGCGGTTACTGGTGACCGTTGTGTAACTCCGAGTTGCGGGGTATTGAAAAGAGTTTGGCGAGTTTCAATCAGGCAGGCATTCGTCCGGTGGCGATCAGTGTTGATAGTCCTGAAGATTCACGCAAGCTGATGGAGCAAGCAGGTTACACGTTTCCATTTCTTTCCGATCAGAAGACTGAAGTGATCCGGCGTTACGATCTGTTGCATAAAGGCGCCGGTGAGAATGGCACGGACATCGCACGTCCGGCGGAGTTTTTGGTTGATAGAACGGGCACAGTGCGGTGGCTTAACTTGACTGAAAATTACTTCAGGCGTGCGCGCCCTGAACAAGTTCTCGACAAAGCGAACCTGCTCGAGTAGATAGAAAAAGGCCACAGACTTACACGGATTTTACTGACATTGTCGGTGTTCATCCGTGGCCGTCTGTGGCCATTTCTTGTCACGAACTTAGCCAGCCCGTTCTTTACGAGCCCGCTCGTCCTGTCCTACCTGGTAACCTTCCTGGTATCCACGCGAGAAACCAGTACGGTATTCCTCGGCGAAGTTTCCAAAGCCCGACTCCTTGAAGTAATGGGAGCGTTCGGGGCTAAAGCTCTTCGCTTTCTTGCCGTCGTCTTTGCCGGTCTTATAGCCGTCTTTGTACGCCTGGCTCACAGCGTCTTCGCTGTTATCAAAAACGTACCTGCTGTAGTAGCTTCCGTAAGGACCCCAGGGACCATATCCCCAGCCATACGGATAACCCCAATAGCTTCTATAACCCCAACCAAAGGGACGATGGATAGGACGGACAATCACGACCCTCCGACGGCGCTGCGCCTGTGCATCGGTCGGGGAAACGAACGCGATGCCAGTGAGCAGAAGCGCTGTGAGGATCAGACCGCCTATTCGTCGTAAATATTTACCTTTCATTTACTTTCTTACAACCTCCTTGAAAGCCGCACAATTAGCTAACGCGCGTGCGGCTGATTAACCTTGTGTCTGTTCTGCCGTTGCCGTATTGCCGGACAACGTAAGTTTCACGATAGACTCGCCGGCCATAGCGCACCAGACGCGAACGTGTGTATGTACGCGTTCGCCGGTTATAGCGGCGATCGTCACGCCGGTCATATCGTCTGCCATAACGATCCCTTTGCCACTGTGGCGCAGAACTGGCAGCGACTGTTGCGTTTTCGAACGAACTGTCCGCTGTTTTCGCCTCGGCCGGGACTACAAAACCCAATGTAAGCAACGCGAATGCGATTCCGAGTACTCTTTTCATCTCTCTGTTTATCCCCCTTTGCCTAAAAACGATGGTCGGGCACCCTCGTTTTCTGGAGAGAGTGCCCGACCTACTTGTTAGACACGCAAACGCCGTGCTTGGTTACATTATTTTCGCCCTTCGATTAACTGCAGCGCGGGTTCACTTACAAAAATTTTTGCATGGAATTGTTGACCCCATTCGAGGGCGGTTATGTTGTGATATTCATACGTTTTTTCGACGTCGAATCGCGGCCCGTAGCTGGGGTGAAGCTTCTTTCTTATTGACGCCCGGATCGTGGGATCTGCGCCGTGGTCGAGGAGCAACTGCGTGAACTCTGCTTGTTGGGGTTCGTTCAGAAAGTTCATCCAGAAGTTGGGTTGCGAGACGACGGTGCAGAACAAAGCCGTGTGACCGCCGAAGCCGTCGGCGTCGACTGCGGCTCGCGCGTTTGGATCCATGCCTTGTTGCAGCAGCCAACGGGCGATCTCGATCTCGTCGTAATCGGCGCAGAGATGGAGCAGGGTTGTACCGGCGAGAGGCGTGCCTTGTGTCGCGAGCACTTCGTCGTGGCAACCGAGTTCGGGTGGGTAGATCTCTTCGTGTGTGAACGTGCGGCTTAAGAGTTGTGGATCGCGGCGCAGATGTTCTTCAAGGAGATCGATGCGACCGCGATGAAGCGCCATCACCGGCGTGTCGGGAAGCGTGAGACCGTGTTGCACGTAGAGTTCGAGAATTTGGTGTTTCGCGGCGGGCCTGCGACTGTCTGATTCGAGCACGACGTCAACGGAAGCGAGGCTGTTGCCGTTTTCGTCGAACAGTTTGGCGCCGAGTTCGAGTGCGAGCTGTGTGCCGGTTGCGCTGAGTGTGTAGGCTGTTCCGCTGAGTATGCCGTCGGGTAATGGCGGCGAACCCATCATTTTATGAAGCATGCGTGCCGTGTCGATCTTGCTTTGCAGTAGGGCGCGATCGATGGCGTGTTGGAGATCTCGCGCGCCGAGGTCGTAGAGCATTTTGATGATTTCGTTGCGGCCGATATTCGCGGCATAGCTGAGCGGTGGTCCCCAGTTGTCGGTAACAATGCGGGCGTGTTCGTGAATGAGGTTTGGATGTTTGGTGACGAGATCGCGGACGGTGTCGAGGTCGTCGCGCCAGATCGCGTCGATCAGTTTGCAGCTTTGGACCACGCGCGGCCAGCTCGGCGCGCCGTAACTACGCGCCAGTACGAGTTGCGCGTCTGCTAACTTGATCTCGGTCTGTAGTAGTGGATTTTTCGGGTGAAGGGAATTGAACTCTGCGAGCGCTTCCGCATCGCCGTTACGAACGCTACGCAGCAAGTCTTTTGCCTGGTGTTTCAGTTGGTCCAAATTTGGACGAACAGGGAAATGACGAGTGGGTTCTTGATTGGACATACGAGCCTCCTTCGCTGTGCCCGTTGTCCGCTATTCGGGCGAAAAGGAGGTTCGCGTGGAACCTGCAAAGGAACTGAAATGTCAGGTGAACTCAGTTCTGCCCGCGGACTGGAGGCGCCCTGTCGCGCCGCGGGCAGAATAGCTGTTGGCGTTATCGGGATCAAGGGCGCGAGTTCTGAGTTCAAGCTTTAGCTTGTCTGACAAAGCCAGCCTAAAGGCTGAACTCAAAACGGTAGCTTGACAGCGCGCGACATCGGTACTTTCGCCGGCCAGACAGATACGTCCTGGAGTCGCCGCTTGAAAATTCCGCTGTATGGCATAACGTGGGAATTAGTTGAGCAGGCATCGGCTTCGTCGCAGATGCTGGAGACGCGTGTGCCTGGAACAGGCTGGAAACTGCCACAGACATACACGGAGGAACACGGATAGAAGTCAGGCAAGTTTGAAGGTTCTGTTCCGTGTTAGTCTGTGTTCATCCGTGGCTGATTACTGCGCGCGTTCGAAGGCGCCCTCGAAATAAATGGGCTCGAGACCGGTCGCCCAGTATTCAACTGTCGTGCGATTGGGTTGCGACGTTTCCTGACCCGTTTTCAGCGATGGCTTTTTGCCATCGATCGGATCGAATTCCAACCACCCCGTCCACGTTCCGTCAGCTCTTTCCTCGCCATAACTCCGCACCGTGTACGCGGTCCCATCCGCAGCGACAACTTCCGTCGTGTATTCCTGTAAAAGCACTGCCATTGCATTACTCCTTGAGCCAAGGATAATGCGACCACTTTCTTGCGTGAATGTCACAGAGTCCGAATCTTGTAGCTTTGTTAATCCTGTTCGCGCAACAAACTTTCAGAAAAATATTTTGCGACGCTGTCGATTCGTCACCCCTTTATTCGATTAACCAAGTGAAAGGAGATTATTTAACTCATGGCAGCAACTAACCCGGTTCGCCCCGGCGACACTCGAACCGAACCCCGCAATCAAAAGATCACGACGTTTCTTTGGTTCGACAACAATGCCGAAGAGGCGGCGAATTTTTACATTTCAGTCTTCAAAAACTCGCGCATCCTGACGTCAGCACCTTACCCGGAGGGGTCACCCGGCCCGAAGGGATCGGTGATGGTCGTTGACTTCGAACTCGACGGCCAACAGTTCTCGGCGCTCAACGGTGGACCACACTTCAAATTCACCGAAGCGATCTCGCTCGTCGTACACTGCAAAGACCAGGAAGAGATCGATTACTACTGGGAAAAACTTACCGCAGATGGCGGACAGGAAAGTCAGTGCGGTTGGCTCAAGGATAAATACGGACTGTCGTGGCAGATCGCGCCTGATGAATTGCTGAAGGTTTGGTCGGAAGGCGATCAGGCAAAAGCACAGCGCGTGATGGCGGCGATGATGACGATGAAAAAACTCATCATCAAGGACCTCGAAGCAGCGGCGGCCGGCTAGGTTTAGAGCGGCCCTTTGATAGCTCGCCAACGTCGAGCTTTACCGCAACCGGTGGCGAAATAGTCGACTTTGATCTTCGGTATCTGACCGAGCGTGGCGTTTCCGTAGGAAAGCACCGCGGCTTTCGAAGCGCTATCAGGCCGAAGTGAAGCACAGTCATCGGTCATGACGGTGTTGAAATCCTGAATCACACGCATGCGGCCGCCCTGAAAGCTCAACAGGGCGGCCATTTCAATCACTTCGCCCTGGTGCATATCACCGCTAGTCATCAACAACTCGTTGATTCCGTCGAGGTCGAGATCGGTTTTGGCCACGATGCTACTCTTGAAATCCACGTCCATATCCGCGACGAGCCGCGGTCCTGAGAAGATCGCGACGCGCTTCGATCCGAAGTTGTCAGCATGTGAGGCATTGCACTCGTTGACAAAGATCACGTACGCGGTTTCGTTCTGTCCTGCGGCAGTGAAACTTCCGGTTGCCACCTCGGCGATGTCCGGCACGATCTGACCGGCACGACGTGCGCCCGCCAAAAAATCTTCGCCCGCATCGAAGTTGGAATTGCACCGGTTGACGTTGGTTAAGTAGCGGCGAAAGACTTTCGAGAGCACGTCGCGTTGAGTCGCGGCCGAAATTTTGGGCGCTGGATTCGTGCGTTCGTTGCGGAAGTCATAGAGGACTTGGCGCTGCGGTCCCGGAGGTCTTTGCGCGGCCACGGGAATAAACGCAAGTAGCAGGAGGAGGAAAAGAAATGTTTTCATAACCAAAGATTACACTGTTAGAATCAGCGCCGCTATGACTAAATTACTTCTCGCTCTACTCCTGACCACATTTGTTTCCGGTGAAGAATGGTCGCAGTTTCGCGGACCAAACGGCACCGGCGTTTCCGCCACCACCGGACTCCCGGACACATTTGGACCAGCCAAGAACGTCGTCTGGAAAACTGAGTTGCCTGCGGGCCACTCATCGCCCGTGTTGACGAACGATCGCATATTCCTGACGGCGCATAACAAAGAAAAGCTGTTTGTGATCGCACTCGATCGCCAGAGCGGGAAACTTCTGTGGCAGAAGGAAGTGCCGCGCACGCAACAGGGAAGATTGCAGAACGTGAACGGTCCAGCGTCGGCGAGTCCCGTCACCGATGGATCGAACGTCTATGTGTTCTTCCAGGACTTTGGCATGATGTCGTTTGACCGCGACGGCAAGGAACGTTGGCGGCTCCCGCTTGGTCCATTCAACATGTTCTACGGCTTCGGCGCGTCGCCGATTCTCGTTGACGACAAAGTAATACTGCCGGTCGATCAGGACTACCCTGCGTCGTATCTGATCGCGGTGGATAAGAACAGCGGAAAGGTTCGTTGGAAAGTGGAGCGGCCGGTTGTGATCTCGGGTTATTCGACGCCGATCGTTTATCAACCGAAACAGGGACCAAAACAGATCGTCGTTCCCGAATCGTTTCAACTCTCGGCGTATTCGGTTAAGGACGGCAAGCGCGTTTGGTGGGTTCGTGGTCTCGCGTGCGAGATGAAGTCGATTGCGAGCCAGGACGGTGAGTATCTTTACATCAACGGCTGGGGTTTTCCGCAGAATCAACCGGGCCAGCAGATCCCGACCATTTCGTTTGAAGAAGGACTCAAGCGTTACGACAAGGACAACGATCGCCAAGTCGCTAAAGCGGAAGCAGTCGGCAACGAAAAGATGGACAAGATTCTGAACGCGGCGTTTGAAGCGTTCGACATGAATCGTAACGAGAAGCTGGATGAAAAGGATTGGGAAGTGTTTCGCGCGATGATGGCGTCGGAGAATGGACTGCTGGCGATCAAGATGGGCGGTGTCGGTGATCAAACGGCGACTGCGATTCGCTGGCGTTACCAGAAACCGGTGCCGCAAGTGCCTTCGACGTTGTTGTACAAAGGCGTGCTTTACATGATTAACGACAGCGGGATTTTGCTTTCGTTTGATCCCGCTACGGGGAACGTGTTGAAGCAAGGACGGCTGCACGGCGCGATTGATAAGTATTTCTCGTCGCCGGTTGCGGCGGACGATAAGGTGTTTCTGATTGGTCAAGGCGGTCAGGTTTCGGTGTTGAAGGCTGCGGGCGAATGGGAAGTGCTGGCGGTGAATGAATTGGATGATGAATGCTTCGCCACGCCCGCGATCGCGGATGGGCGGATCTACATCAGGACCCGCAGCGCGCTCTACGCCTTTGGCAAGCAATCCACAGATTCCGCAGATTAATCTGTGGATAGAGTTTTTTGTCACAAAGCGCTAGCCGAGCGGTGTTTATTCCTTTGAGCAGCAAATCCTACTGATTTTGAGCGGAAATCAGTTGCGAATTAAGCCAAAGGAACAGCATGAAAAGCTTCGGCAGCATCACGGTGCTGTGCGCGTTCGCTCTGTTCGCAAGCGCGTTCCAACTGTCAGCACAAACATCCGCTCCTTCCCCGACGACTGATCCCGCGATCACAACACTAAGTGTGATGGGAGTGGTGTCTGAGCTCAAGACAGACACGCGCCAGGTTATCGTTACGACCGCAGCGGGCAATCAGGTCACAGTCACACTCAGCGATCGCACGGCCTTCATGCGCATCCCGCCGCGCGAAAAGACCAAAGACAAGTTCATCAAGATCAGCCCGACCGATTTCGGCGTCGGCGACAGTGTCTTCGCGCGCGGCCGAATGACTGAGGATCGAAAGAGCATGCCCGCGCTCGAGTTTTACGTGATGAGCAAGGGCGATATCGCGCAGCAACGCGAACGCGAGCGCGAGGAGTGGCGCAAGCGTGGCATCGCCGGAACGATCAGCGCGATCAACGCAGACGCGAAAGAGATCACGGTCGATTCGCGAAGTGCGGAAGGTCCAAAGCCGGTCGTGCTCGCGACGACTGCTGAAACGAAGTTTCGCCGCTACGCGCCCGATTCGGTTCGCTTCAGTGACGCGAAACCGAGCGCGATCGGTGAACTGAAGGTCGGCGATCAACTGCGCGCACTCGGAAACGCGGACGGTGCGAAGTTTCGCGCTGACGAGATCGTTACGGGATCGTTTCAAACGATCGCCGGCGCGATTACTGAAGTGAACGCGGACAAGCAGGAGATCAAGATCAACGACGTGCAGAGTAAACAGCCGGTGACGATCGTCGTGAGTAAAGATTCGCTGATGCGGCGACTGACGCCGGAATTGTTGACTGCGTTGACACCGAGTGCGAAGCCTGCTGCCGGTGCTGCGCCTGCAAAAGGCAGCGGCGATCTTCAGGAGATGTTCGATCAACTGCCGGCCGTATCGTTAGGCGAGTTGAAACCGGGAGAGTCGATCCTGATCTCGAGCACGAAGGGCGCGGACCCGGCGCGCGTGACGGCGATCGCGCTTGTTAGTGGTATTGGTCCATTGTTGCAGAACAGTCAAGGTGGCCGTCCGGCCGCAGTATCGTTGGGCGCGATGAGCCTCGGTGGGCCTTAAATCGGCCACAGATTTACACAGATTTACACGGAAGAGGGAAACGGAATGTTTGGGAAAATTCTGTTAGTAGTGGTTTGTCTACTGGGCTGTGCCTCTATAAATGTGGCGCAACAGCGTGCAGGTTCGTTGCGTGGACAAGTCAGTGACGAACTCGGCGCGCTGGTTGTCGGCGCTACCGTGACGCTCGTCGCCGCGGACGGAACGCAAAAGAACGCGACCACCAACGACGATGGTGTTTACACGTTCAACGGCGTGGCGCCCGGTGCGTACACGTTGCGCGTTGTCTCGCCGGGTTTCAGTCCTTACGAAAAGACTGATTTGGCTATTGTCGCTGGACCACGGACCACGCATGACGTGCGTCTCGTCGTCACACTCGAAAAGCAGGTGATCACAGTCACTGAAGAGCAGGCGTTGAATACCGATCCCGCAAACAACGCCGACGCGGTCGTTCTGCGCGGTCAGGATCTCGACGTGTTGCCCGACGATCCGGACGCGCTCTCGGCTGCCGTGTCGGCGATGGCCGGACCATCCGCTGGTCCAAGCGGCGGTCAGATCTTCATCGACGGTTTTACCGGCGGCCGAATGCCACCAAAGGAATCGATCCGCGAAGTACGCGTGAATCAGAATCCGTTCAACGCCGAAAACAGCGGCGTCGGGTTTGGAAACATCGAGATCTTCACCAAACCCGGCGCGGACAAACTGCGCGGCAGCACGTTCTTTAACTTCAACGATGAAAGCTTCAATTCGCGAAATCCGTTCGCGCCGAACCGCGCGCCGTTTCAAGTGCGCTACTTCGGCGGCAGCATTAGTGGTCCAATCACGAAAGGCAAGTCGTCGTTCTTCATCGACTTTCAAAAGCGCGAGATCGACGACAACGCGATCATCAACGCGACCATTTTGAATTCCAATCTCGTCCCCGGACCTTTCAACGTCGCGCTGATAACGCCGCAACGTTTCTTCTCGTTCAGTCCGCGATTCGATTACCAACTGAATCAGGGAAACACGCTGGTGCTACGCTATTCCTACACGCGCACACGCGCCGATAACGTTGGCGCTTCAGACTTCTCGCTGCCCGAACGCGCGTTCAGCCGTTCGAATACGTTCCAAACGTTTCAGGCAACCGAGACGGCGATTATCAGCCCGACACTGATGAACGAAACGCGCTTTCAGTACCAGCGAAACCGTGCGCAGCAGGACGGCAATAACTCGATTCCGACAGTTGTCGTGCAAGAGGCTTTCATTGCGGGCGGATCGCAAATCGGATTGGCTCACAATGACGAAGATCGCTGGGAGTTGCAGAACTATTCGACGTGGACCAAGGGCCGTCATGTTTTGCGTTTCGGCGGGCGTGTTCGCGGCGTGAACATCAGCGACTTCTCGCCGCAGAACTTCGGCGGCACGTTTACGTTCTCCGGCGGCGAAGCTCCGCAACTCGATGCGAATAATCAGATCGTCCGTGACGCGAACAACAATCCGGTGTTGATTCCGATCACGAGTCTCGAGCGCTATCGACGCACGCTGTTGTTTCAGAACAATCCCGACATGCGTTTGCTCGGCGGCGGTGCGACGCAGTTTTCGATCGCAGGTGGTAATCCGGAAGCGTCGGTAAGACAGATCGATCTCGGCGCGTTTGTGCAGGACGAATGGCGTGTCCGGCCCAATCTGACGTTCACCGCGGGTTTCCGTTACGAGCGACAGACGAACATCAGCAGCAACTACAACTTCGCGCCGCGTTTGTTTTTCGCGTGGGCTCCGGGCGGAACGAACGTCGGCGGTAATCCCGGCGCGCCGTCTTCGAGCTCGCCCAAGATGGTGATTCGCGGCGGTATGGGCGTCTTCTACGATCGCTTTAGTGAACGCGCAACGCTGCTCGCGAATCGATTCGACGGCACGAACCAACTCGACTTCCGCGTATTTGATCCGGAGCGTTTGGACGAAGCAGTATTTTCATTGAACGGCGTAACGAACGTGCCGACCGCTGATTCGCTGGCTGCTTTTGCCGCGCCTCAGATCGTGCGCCGCATCGCGCCGGATTTTCAGGCGCCGACTTTCGTGATGACGGCGATCAACTTTGAACGTCAGTTGCCGTCGAAGTTCACGATGTTTCTCGTCGCGTTCAATTATCGCGGTAAGCACTTGCTGCGCGTGCGAAACATCAACGCGCCTTTGCCCGGCACTTACGATCCGGCGAACCCGGACACGAGTGTGCGGCCGTTTGGCAACATCGGCGACATTTACTATTACGAGTCGAGCGCGAAGTTCAACGACTATCGCTTCTTCGGCGGCGTGCGCCGGCAGATGAGCAAAGGCTTTTCGCTGTTTGCAAACTTCGGCACCGGCAAAGGCAAGACCGACACGGATTGCATTTTCGGATCCATCGGCAGTTGTTTTCCGGCAGATAGTTACGACGCGAGCAGCGAATATTCACGCGTGAGTTTTATTCCGAGTGCAAACTTCTTCTTCGGCGGTACGTTCATACTCCCGCGGCTGAAAGTGAACTTGAATCCGTTTGTCGTTTATTCAAGCGGGCGACCGTTCAATATCATCACCGGTCAGGATACGAACGGCGATGGACTGTTTACCGAGCGGCCCGCGTTTGCGACGGCCCAAACCGATCCGAATGATCTGAAAAGAACCAGGTTTGGCGATTTCGACTTGCACCCCGATCCCGGTCAGCCTCTTATTCCGCGCAACTACGGATTGGGACCGAGCTTTTTCTCCGTCAACATTGGAATAAGCCGCGCGTTCATGTTTGGCAACGTACCCGCGTCGTCCGCCGCGGCTCCATCGCCGTCGCTGGCTGGAGCTGCTCCCGCCGGGGGAGCAGCCAAACCTGCTAATGCACCAGCGCCGGAAAAGCGGTACACGTTGACCTTCTCAATGAACATTCAAAACCTTCTCAACACAACCAACTTGTCCAATCCGATCGGCAACCTGAGTTCGCCGCGCTTTGGTGAATCAACATCCGTGTCAGGTGGCTTCGGGTTTGGACCAAGTGGCAGTTCCGCCGCCGGCAATCGACGGATTCAGTTGCAAGTGCGGTTCGGTTTTTAGCTAGGGTTTCTGCTGCAAATTATCGGTTTTGGCCCGGAGCCGCTCTTCCAGCTTGCGCAGTTCGGGCGTGAGTTCGGGCCCAAAGTCGTCCGCTTCAAACACTTGGCGAATCTCGAGTTCCGTGCCACCGTCACCTGGCACGCGCTTCACCCACTCGACCGCTTCGTCCATCGACTTCACCTGCCACAGCCAGAACCCCGCGATTAGCTCGCGTGTTTCGGCGAATGGACCATCAGTGACGATGCGGTTGCCGCCGATGAACTTCACTCGTTTGCCTTTCGACGACGGGTGCAGCCCTTCGCCAGCCAGCATGATTCCGGCGTTCACCAACTCTTCGTTGAATTTGCCCATATCGGCCAGAACTTGTTCGCTCGGCATGATGCCGGCTTCCGAATCTTCGTTCGCTTTTACAATGACCATTACTCGCATTTTGCATTCTCCTTAAATATTTTCGACCTTCACTGGTTAATCGAACGGGCGACGGTGAGATCGACAGTTGCGGAAAAATTTTTTAAGCTGCGTCGAATGATTGTTCATCTCCTCGATGGTACCTACGAGCTGTTTCGACACTTTTACGGAATCCGTCGATTCAAAAAAACCGATCCGCCGTTCGGCGCCGTGTCCGGCGTGCTGGCGACGGTCGCGCAGATGATCGACGAAGGTGCGACGCACATCGGGGTCGCGACCGATCACGTAATCGAATCGTTTCGCAACAAACTGTGGCCGGGTTACAAAACCAGCGCCGGGATGGAACGGGCGTTATTGGCGCAGTTTGTTCCGCTCGAGGAATCGCTGTTGGCGATGGGCGTGACGGTTTGGCCCATGGTCGATCTCGAAGCTGACGACGCACTCGCTTCCGCTGCTTACTTGGCCGCGAGTGACGAACGCGCGGAGAAGATTTGTATCTGGACGCCCGACAAGGATCTGGCGCAGTGCGTGGTTGACGATCGCGTCGTGCAGGTCGATCGACGCAGCGGCACGATTCGTAATGCAGAGGGTGTGCGAGCGAAGTTTGGCGTCGATCCGCAATACATTGCCGATTATCTTGCGCTCGTCGGAGATTCAGCCGATGGTTATCCGGGGATTTCAGGTTGTGGTCCAAAGACGGCAGCGCAGTTGATCAATCGTTATGGACCGATCGAAGAGTTTCCGCCGAACGCCATTAACGAAGCGAATCGGCCGCTGGCGATACTCTTCAAGGACCTCGCGACTCTAAGAACTGACGCTCCACTTTTCGAGGACGTCGACGAGTTGCAATGGCGTGGCGCGACACCGGAGTTTGCCGCCGTGGCGGAGAAGATTGGCAGTCAGCGATTGTTGACGAAGGTACGCAAGCTTGAAAGAAGCCTCGAATAAGAAACGCTTCGATCGCTCGATTGTCGAAGGACCACTGCGCCCGGCCGTTTGGAAGATCGCGTGGCCGACGATGTTGACGAATGTGATCGGCGGATTGCAGGGCATGGTCGATCATGCGCTCGTCGGCAATCTCGTTGGTTACAAAGCCAACGCGGCGATCGGCGTGAGCTGGCAGATTTTTCTCGTCGTCATCGTGTTTATCTCTTCGCTTTTTACCGGCATGAGCGTACTCGTGGCGCGTTTCGCGGGCGCGGGTGACGAAGAGAAAGTGAATCGCACGGTATATCAGGCTTTCCTCACCGCAATCTTCATCGCGCTCGGCGTGATGGCGCCGATCGGTTATTTCATCTCGCCGAGTTTGCTGAACCTCGTTCACGCCGCGCCTGACGTGAAAGCCGAGGCGTTGCCGTTTATACGGATCATGTTTGTGTTCAGCATTGGACTGATGATCTTTTTCATGTTCAGCGGCGCGCTTCGTTCGGCCGGTGATGCGCGTACGCCGATGGTGCTCGGCATTGCGATGACCGTGCTGAATCTCGTGCTGAACATCGTGTTGATTCGCGGGCTTGGTCCGATTCCGGCGTTTGGAACAAAAGGCGCGGCGATGGGCACGTGCATCGCGTCGGGTGCTGTGGCGCTTTACTCGATCGGGAAGTTGTGGAATGGCGGCTGGGTTGTGGCGTTGCCGCGGAGTGATTTCAAACCGGATTGGGCAATCATCAAAGCGATTTTTCGGTTTGGGCTGCCGACCGGGATTCAG
The DNA here is from genome assembly GCA_035276425.1 of Pyrinomonadaceae bacterium. GTDB lineage: Bacteria > Acidobacteriota > Blastocatellia > Pyrinomonadales > Pyrinomonadaceae > PSRF01. The sequence goes on along the minus strand of DATELP010000289.1, from coordinate 2,152 downwards.
GGAATCGCGATGAACATCGGCGGCGTGTTCATGCTTGCTTTCATCGGTTCGCTCGCACAGAGCGCTGCGGCGCAGGCGGCGTTTGCGGTTTCTTACACGGAGCTTTTTTCACTCGTCACGTGGACCTCGGTCGGACTGATGGGCGCTGCCGCAGCAGTTGCCGGACAGAACCTCGGCGCGGGTAATCCGGATCGTGCGGACGCGGCGGTACACGTCGCAGCGCGTTTTGGTTTTGCGGCCGCGATGTTTTTCGGATTGTTCTATCTCATCTTTCCGCGGCAACTGCTCGCCATCTTCGGCATGAACGAACCCAACGTGGTTGAGATTGGCGTGCAGTTACTGCGCGTGCTCAGTCTCTCGGGTCTGTTCATTGCGGTGGCGTTGACCTACACGGGAGGTTTGCAGGGAACCGGCGACACGCGCAGTCCGCTTTACATCTCGATCATCTCGCAGATACTCATTCCGCTAGGTATCTGTTTCGTGATTCAACAGACGAGCACGCTCGATCCGATCGACATCTGGATCGCGATCCTTGCAGGACACGCGACGCGTTGTTTGTTGAGTGTGCTGCGATTCAAGCAAGGGCGTTGGCGAATGATCGCCGTGAATATCGATTCCAAGTAGAGCCACAAAAAGGCACAAACCAGGCAGTTCTTCTTATGTGCTTTTTGTGCCTCTTTGTGGCTTACTTCTTCGCGCCGAGGCTCTTCTTGAGGATCGCCACCAGGTCGACCACTTTCTGATCCGTCTCCGCCTCGGGTTCGACGCGCACCACGTTCGCGCGTTGCTTCTCTTTCTTCTTCACCAGCTTCAACAGATCGTCAGTCTGTTTGTCAGCTAGCTTCGTCGGCGTGAACTGTTTCTTCGACTTGTTCGCGATCAGCTTTTCAAACTTGCGCACGGTCGCCGCAGGCACGTCTTTCTTCTTCGGCAACCCGACGTCCGCCGGCGAACGGATCTCATCCGGAAAGCGCATCGTCTCCGCGCGCAGGATTCCTTTTTCCGAAAAGATCGCGACGAGGTATTCCTTGCCGCGCATGACAAACGTCGCCATACCCGCGAGCTCGTTCTTCTCCATCGTCTCGGCCAGGAGTTTGTAAGCTTTCTGCGAACCAGCGGCGGGCGTCAGGAAATAACCGCGCTCGAAATAAAGCGGCGGAATCGAATCGGCGGGAACAAATTGCGTCAGGTTAATGTCGCGTGTCTTCTCCGGTTCCAGACGCTCCAACTCTTCATCGGTGATGGTGACGTATTTGTTCTTGTCGATCTCGTAGCCGCGGATGACCTCATCGGCATCGAGATCCTTTCCGGTCTTTTCCGCGTAATACTTTCGCGCGAGCGGCTGTCCGTCTGGTCCCAGCATGCGCAACGACGCGCGATTCGCGCGCGCCGCCGGAAACAGACTCACCGGCACGCTCACCAGGCCGAACGTCAGCGTTCCAGACCAGAACGGTCTGCCTCCGGCGTTCTCATCTTCGGCCGGCTGTTGTTTGCGTCTGGTGCTAGGCAGCGCGTTTCTCCTTCTTCTTCAACGCGGCGATGCTCTTCTCGAGCACGTTGCCGAGATCCGCGGGCTTCCGTTTCGTCTTCACCGCACGCAGCCGTGGCGCGTGTCCTTTGGCCTTTTTCTCGATGAACTCCATCACGCGGTTGCGATACTCGTCTTTGTAGTCTTTCGGATTGAACTCGCCGCGCAGCATATCGACGAGTTGCGTCGCCATCGCGAGCTCTTTTTGCGTCGGCGCAGCCCCTGAAGGCTTCGCCAGATCGTCAGCGGCGATTACTTCGTTTGCATCTCGCAGTGTGAACAAATATAGATAATCGTCGATCGGACGCAGCGCGCCCGCGTAGTACTTGTTGCGCATCACCCAATGCGCGACTCCTTCTTTCTCTTTGTTCTTCAGTGCCGCGGCGAGGGCGAAGTAGTCATCTGTTCCGTTGTCTGGTCCAAGGTAGTAAGGCCGTTCAAACCACTGCTGGCTGATCTTGTCCTGGTCCACAAACTCGACGATCTCGATGTCGCGCGAAGGCGGTGGTTGCAGCGCTTGCAGATCTGACTCTTCGAGAATTACAAATCTGCCGGGCTCGATCTCATAGCCTTTTTGAATCTCTTCCGACGCGACTTCCTCACCCGAATCGGGATCGATCATGT
>DATELP010000288.1:0-16441 GCA_035276425.1 Pyrinomonadaceae bacterium | reverse complement strand
ATGCGATAGTTCGACGGATGAACGCGCATGATCAAACGCGTGTTCAAGCTGATCGCGCTGCGATAATCTTCGAGATGCGTGCGATTGGTCGTGCCGACTTCAACCATGCGCGTGCCCGAACTCGCCATCACGTCAGGCACACGGAAGTCGCCCCCGATCTCAACCAGTTCGCCGCGTGAAACGATTGTCTCACCATCCGCGGCCAGAACTTTCAGAATCAACAACGCGGCCGCGGCGCAGTTGTTTACTACCAGCGCGTCTTCGGCTCCGGTTAACTCTTTCAAAAGCGACTCGACACGCGCGCCACGTTTGCCGCGCGTTCCGGTGGCGACGTCGTATTCCAGATTGCAATGACCCGCGGCTTCGTCGATGGCCGCGCGCGCCGCGGTTGAAAGTGGCGCGCGTCCGAGGTTTGTATGAAGCAACACGCCGGTGGCGTTGATGACTTTCTTGATTCCCGTTTCGCCTTCATGCCTGGCCGTTTGCTGCATGCGACGCAGCGCTTCAGCGAGGAGCGCCTCAGGCGAGTGACCGTTTTCGAGGAGATTTTGTCGGATTGAGGAGCGGATCTCGTTGGTCACGGACCGGGCAATAGCTGTCACGCGTTTCAGGCCGATGGATTCGCGCAAACGGAGCGCGACGTCAGTCCGCAGCAGTTGGTCCACTGACGGCACATGACGCAGGGCTGAATTCTCTATTTTCTTGCGCTCGGCCATAGCGGCATTATAGACTGCCTTCACTCGCGTTTGTCGTGCGGTTGTAGCACGGAGACGCGAACCCGCCCTAAAACGACCTCGCTCCGGAGATCAATCTAAGTGGGACTACGCCAGAATAAGCTACTTCGCGCCAAACTACAGGTACAAGCCAAAAACAAGTTTTCCACCGGAGACAGTCAACCGACACCAGACGAACAACTGACCCGTTTAGAAGACGACATTCGCCGGCTGCGCATTGAGTTTGACATTTTCTTCAATGGCGCCGCGAAGCGTCCGCCTTACGACACGAAAGGCCGCGTCGAAACGTTGCTGAAGCGTTTGGGCGACGATCGCTCGCTGACTTACGCGCAGCGTTATCGTTACACCTCGCTCGCGGCGCGCTATAACGCGTTTCGCGATCTTTGGCGAAGGACGATGCAAGGGCGTGAAGAGGGACGCGATCCCGCATCGGCCGCCCGCGCGGCTGTTAAGAAAGAAATAGCAATCGAGATCGAGCCGGTATCAATTAGTTGTCGCGATCCGCACAAGGAGATCGAAGTCGTCAAAACTCTTTACAGTTCATTGCTCGAGGCGAAGGAAAAGTGTGGCGAGCCGACGGAAGGGTTTTCGTTTCCGAAGTTTCACCGATTGGTGGCCCAGAAAGCGGACGCACTCAAAGAGAAAACCGGATGTGAGCGGGTGCTTTTTTCGGTCGCTCTGGACCAGGGCCACGTGAGTTTCAAGGCCAGACCCGAAGGCTAAACTTCGACAGGATTTACAGAAGTTCTCAGGCAAGAGAAAAGGCGACCAGGGCAGGTCGCCTTTTCTCTTGTGAGCTTACCGGACCCGTGACCGGAAGCAGTCAGTGGCTTTGCAAAAGCAAGCCGGGGAGACACTACATCTTCGTTACTTTTTCAGCCTGTGGTCCCTTTGGCCCTTGGGTAACCTCAAACTCAACTTCCTGGCCCTCTTCGAGAGTCTTGAAGCCGTCGCCCTGGATGGCGCTATAGTGAACGAAAATGTCCGAAGAGCCTGGCTGCTCGATAAAACCATAGCCCTTCGAATTGTTAAACCACTTGACCTTACCGGTTATTCTAGACATAACAACGAATCCTCCTAACGATTCGGTAAAACGGACCGAAAGCCGCAAAGCTTTCGAATCGACTGGTGAATGCTTGTGAGCCGGGTCGCACCCTGACGTAGTGCTAGACGGAAACACACAACCAACAAAAAATGCATGATGAAAAGCGCGGGGAGCGCTATTTCAGCATGCACAGACTTACGGGGGCAGAACTAACAAAACTCATTGACGTAAAGCTTTTATTCGGGAATGCGGGACTCGGACCGTCCCGGCATCGAAACGACGGCGCATACTAAGCCAATCTTTAAAACCTGTCAAGCATGAAGTTCAGCCAGCGGCAAAGCTAAGTTAAGCGAAGGCTCAGGTTAACAGACCCACCCTGTTTTATTTCATCTCGAGCAAATACTGCATCGGGTTCACCGGTTGGTCGTTGATACGAACCTCGTAGTGCAGGTGTGGGCCGGTCGAACGTCCCGTCGAACCGACTTTTCCTAACAATTGGCCACGCTCGACCGTCTGATTTGCTTCAACGTCGATGTGCGAAAGATGTCCGTAGCGGGTGGTCAGACCACCGCCGTGATCGACTATAACCAACTGCCCATAACCATTCTGCCAGCCAACAAACGTGACGCGGCCGCTGGCGCCCGCAACCACCGGCTCACCCCACGGTGCTTCGATGTCCTGTCCGGAATGAAACTCGTAGCCAGGACCACCAAACGGATTGCGCCGTCCGCCAAAACCGCCCTCGAGTGTTCCATGCACGGGCCAAATCGTCGGCGTGTAGCCGCGCTCACGCAGTACGGCTTCATACGCGCGCATGTCCTCTTCGAGCCGGGACATCTTCGCAATCAGGGTTGCGAGTCCCGTTTCATCGACGGGCAAAGCCGGACCACCGGAACCCGGCGCCGTGCCGTGGTCGACTACGCCGGATTTCTCGGCGAGTTTGCGCGAAGTATCTTCAACCTTTTCGACGCGATTGTTTAGTTTTTCGAGTTCGATTCGCTGGCGTTCGTTTTCAGCGCGGAGGCGTTGGTTTTCGAATTCAGTGCGGATGTGGGCGGCGTGTTGCGTCAATCCATAGAGGCCGTAGCCTAGTCCGATGGCAACCAGTGCCGCGGCGGTAACCACGATCGAAATTAGTTTTTTATCAACGCGAATTCTTTGTACTCGAGCTCGGGAACGAGAAGTGTGGGCAATAATAAAAGCGTAAACCCGGTCGTCTCTGGCCATTTTGGGCTGCTCCTGTTGCGGGCGCGGTTAACTTCGGGGCTGCGCCAGCAACCAAAAGGCACAAACTCGCCAAATGCGATTTGCGCGAATTACGGGAAAGTTTTTGTTGTTAACCTACTTGAAGATTTGCAGCGGTTGGATTGGAAACCTCAAGGTCCCTCCGAGGTGAAATCCGTCCGGCCGGTCCTGCAAAAGAGCCCTGACCCTATCACAGGGCTGCGAGGAGGTGCAACTTTGCAAGGGAAAAACAATCACAAATTACCGAGAAAGAATCCGCGATTAGATATCTTCGTACTCGCGTTTTTTGCGAGCGCGGTCACGGAAGATCGCCAGTACGATCATCACGAGCACTGCCAGGAACACGACGACGATCGCGATCTTCAACAGGGTAAGTAGAAAAGCGACGAGTCCGATCAGTTGTTTCAACAGCGCCACGACCAGAAGGATCACCGCGATCAAGCCGCCGATTCCAGTCGCACCTTTAAGAAGCCCACAACACATAAAATTTACCCCGTAATTATGACCGAACCGATTATTACGATCTCCGTTCGAACGGCAAAGGCGTCACGTCCCGTCGTGCGAACTGAGTAGTTTCCCCCGTGCGAAGATTCGCTGCGTCAGTCGGCCGCGTGCCGGCAACGACTGACGGCGGCGGACGTCGCGAATCGAAACGCACGATTCGATCCGAACCGCCCTTGTTGCGGCGAATATAGTCAAACAGCATGTAAGCGCCAAGCGCCACGAGCGCAACCGGCAGCAATTCCTTGATCGGCAGCGTCACTCGCAGCAACGTGTGCAACAGGAAAAGCGTGCCGATGATGATTAGCGTCGTGCCCCAAGCCAGCGGATTTCCATACAGACGACGCGCAATCACGTCGTCTTCCGCGTCCGGGCTCAACCCCGCCCGCATCAACTGCGCCGTGCGGCAAGCATCAACCGCGGCAAACAACCACGTCCCGATCACGCCGAGAATGAAGAAGTACATTCCCTGCGTCACTACCGCCATTTGAAAGAAGCTGGCAAAGATTGCGAAGTGAACGATCGCTTTCGATGTTTGACCGTTGTAAGCCGCGCCGAGACCGGGAACGAATGAAAGCAGCGTTGCGACAAACGGTGAACTCTTGCGTTGCAGAATATTTGCCGGACTGGTGTGCGAGTGCCGCAGCAACTCAACACCGGCCACGATGCAATCCTGGCAAAACGGAAATCCGCGCACGCGATGATCGCAGGCCGGACATAGCCACCGCGCGCATTGATTGCACTGAACCACCGCGGGATTCTTGGCATGGTAGCTACAGTACATCATCTTGATTTCCCTCACCGGTTCTTATGGCCGTTGTTATCTGCCTTTCCGCCGCCGGCCGAATCCTTGTGATCGCCGTTCTGTTTTGGCGCCGGAGGCGGTGGCGGTGTTTGTTCGCTGGTTTCGTCTGTCTCTTGCAGGCTTGCCGGAAGCATTTGCGAGTGCGCGCCTGTTTTTTCGGCGAGCGCCAGGCCCGCGTTGTAGACGCCGCTGATAGAACCATCCGCCGAAACCGTGTTGGTCAACACGAGCACGGCGACGAGGATCATTGTGGCGACACTGACGAGTTGTGGCGAGATGAGCGGATCGAGCCACAACCGGAAACGCGAAGCAGCGCGTGCGGTCCACGGAGCCTTGATTTCCTGTGGCGTCAACGTGCCCAAAGTCGCTTGCATGATCTTCTCGTGCAGACCCGCGGGCAACGGTTTCTCTTCCGAAATGTACGTGTAGCACGCGCCGATCGAGCGCACGACTTCACCGGGAAGTTCAGTGCAACGCTCACACAGCGCGGCGTGGCGTTCCCAACGATGATAAAGATGAGCCGGCAGGAAACCGTCGAGGTAGTCTGTCAAAAACTCCTCGAACTCAGCGCACGTCATCGCGGTTTCGGGAACTGTTTTCTGAAGAATGCGTGCGTCGAGATCACGAGAGGGCTCAGGCACCGCTGCAACACGACACGCTGCGACAGTGGATTTCACTGCCGACAGGGTCTCATGGCAAAGCGGGCACTTCATCGCGTGCTCCGCCATCTGCCGATTGGTTTCAGGACCGACAACGCCCTCGATGTAATCGGTCAATAGGGTTTCAAAATCCACACAAAGCATCACGTTTCGTCTTTCCTGCCGCTTTCTATTTACACTTCACTCATTGCTACGACTTTCATGCGCCGGAGGATCTTCGCCAACTCAATCCGGCCCCGGTTAATGCGAGACTTGACCGTCCCTTCCGGTATTTTCAAAAGATCGACTATCTCCTGATAGCTGAGTTCTTCAATGTCTCTCAAAATCACGCAGGTGCGCAGATCCGGCGAGAGCTTGTCGATGCCCGCCTGGACTTGCGCACCGAGTTCGCGACGTTCCATTTCCGTCTGCACCGAATTGGATCGCGTATGCAGGTGATAACTGTGGTCGGCGAGATCGTCGGCCTGGTTATCGTGCGGCGTGCGCTGGCGTTTGCGATAGTCGTCGATAATCAGATTACGAGCGAGTCGCATCAACCAGTTTTGCAGGTCGCCCTGCTTCGGGTCGTATTGATCTAAAGAGCGATAGACTCTGACGAAAACTTCCTGCGTCAGATCTTCCGCGGTGTCAGCACGGGAAGTAAACCGGTAAGCGAGGTTGTAAATACGGCGGGAATAAGTCTGAACGATCTCCTCCCACGCCGCACCGTCGCCCGCGCGACACCTGCGAACCAGCTCGGCTCCTTCACTGACTGCCAAAGCTTTAATAGCCCCCACCGTCTCTCTCCAGGTACCTGTGCTTGGGAACTCCGTCAAAGGCCGCGAAGCTGTTGACAAGAGGCGTTTACGACAGGCACCAAATTAAAGTTCCCCTAAGACTTTATCCGAAAAATCCGTGTCCGAACAGTTCTTAGCCACAGATTTCCACAGACGAACACGGATCTGCATTCTTGCTCAGACTCGTCCAGTGTAGTAGGCTCTCGGGCCGACCCAACATGTTGTGGTTTCACTCGAAACACGGTTGAAGACCAAAGGTTATCGCAAATACGTCGAGTTCGCAGTGCTCTGCCTGCTGGCAGCGGCGTTGCTATGGTGGTTTGGCCGTAATCTCAACTGGCGTGAAGTGCGTCAGTCGGTGAGCACCGCCGATCCGCTGCTGCTCGTGATCGCGGTGACGATCATCTCCGCCGCCTACCTGGTGCGGGCCTTTCGTTGGGGCGCGCTGCTAAAGCCACTCGGTGCGGCGCGGTTAAGCGATCTTTTTACGGCCACGGCGATCGGGTTCAGTGCGGTGTTTCTTCTGGGACGTACGGGCGAAGTGGTCAGACCAGTCGTCCTGCCGATGCGCGATCCGCGCATCAGGCCGAGCGCGGCGATCGTCACGATCCTGATCGAGCGCATTTACGACTCAACGGCGGTCGCGCTTTTGTTTGCCGCCAATCTGATCTGGTTCGTGCCGCCGGTGACGATCGACATCTCGTTTAGCCGTGTGCGAATTGTCGGGTTTGCACTCTTAGGCTGCGTGATCGCGGGAATCATTTTTCTGATCTGGTTCAGAAAGAACTCGGCGATGCTGCTGAACGCGCTCAACCGGCTCTTCGCTCGATGGCGCTTCATTCCGCAGCGCCTGGCAAAACTCGTCATCGGCTTTCTGGAACAGTTGTCGAGCGCGTTGCGTGTTCTGGTGAACGCGCGAGAGCTTGCGGAAACAGCCGGTTGGACCGTGTTCCTTTGGATTGGTATTGGCGGCGCGAATTTGTTGGTGTTGCGTGCCTTTCACCTCGACGTCGGCATACCGGAAACGCTTTTCGTGCTTGGCTGGTCCATGCTCGGATCGCTGGTGCCGACGCCCGGTGGCGCTGCCGGTGCGTTTCATGCTGCGACCGCGGCCGCGCTTTTGTTCCTCGGCGTGCAGAGAGAAACCGCCGCGGCGCTTTCGATCGTGTTACACCTCGTCGACTTTGGACCAGCAGTTATATTCGGACTCTTTTATTTCATTCGCGGCGACTTAAGCATTTCACGATTACGAACGTTAATCTCGCCTGCAAACGCGGAGGGTTAATATGAAATGTCCTTTCTGTGCCTACCTCGAAGACAAGGTCGTCGACTCACGCGAGTCGCGCGAGGGCGATGCCATTCGCCGGCGACGCGAGTGTCTTCGTTGTGAGCGGCGCTTTACGTCCTACGAGCGTATCGACGAGATACCTTACATGGTGGTCAAGAAAGACGGCCGCCGCGAGACTTTCGATCGCAACAAAGTAATGGCGGGCTTGTTGCGCGCGTGTGAAAAACGTCCGGTAGCATCCGCCAAACTCGAAAGCATTGTGAATGCAATCGAAAAATACGTGCAGGAATCACCTGAACGCGAGCGGCCCACGAGTAAGATTGGAGAGATGATCATGCGCCGCTTGAAAGAACTCGACAAAGTCGCCTATGTTCGCTTTGCTTCGGTCTATCTCGAGTTTGAAGACGTTTCGGAGTTTATGACGGAGCTCAAGCAACTGGTGCAAAAACGGCGGTAAGGATTTTCCACATGATCAAACCTATTCGAGCAACGGGATTAGAACGACTTGAATTACAACGTCTGCGCGATCGCGTGGGGCGTCTCTACGTGGCGCTGGAAGAGGCGACTGAAGCAGAGAACCCGCTGGCTTCGGGAGCGTGGGCGCCGCCAGTAGATCTGTGTGAAACGGAAGACAAGATCAGCATTCGCGTGGAGTTGCCGGGCGTGAGTGCCGACCAGATAAAGATTGGTCTAACGAATACGTTGTTAAGAATTTGGGGCGAGAAGAAGCGAAGACAAGCGAGACGGCGAATCATTTCGTATCTTTGTTCGGAACGCAGTTATGGCAAGTTCAATCGCGTGGTGCGGTTGCGTTGGACCATCTGCGTTAACAACGCCACGGCGGAGTTGAGAAACGGCATGCTTTATATCTATCTCCCGAAGATCGAAGATCGCCGCGGTTCGGAAGTGATGGTTGAAGTTAAGGAAGCGAGTACGGAGTAGGGATATTTAAAATGGCAATAGTAAAAGACGCAGAGTTTACGGAAGCAATCGAAACCACCGATAACGATCAGCAGTTACAGATTCCGAGTGAACTGCCGGTGCTGCCTTTGCGCGACATCGTGATCTATCCGTTCATGATCGTGCCGCTATTCGTATCGCGCGAGAAATCGATTCGCGCGGTGGACGAGGCGCTCGGTGAGAACCGGATGATTCTGCTCGCCTCGCAGAAAGACCTGGATAAGGAAGAACCGACTGCGGAAGATCTTTATTCAGTCGGCACGGCGGCGGTGATCATGCGTATGTTGAAACTGCCTGATGGCCGCATTCGCATTCTGGTCCAGGGACTAGCGCGCGCGCATATTGAATCGGTCGATGCGACTGGTGAGTATCTGCGTTCGCGAGTGAGTGTGATGCAGGAGGTGCTGTCGCCAGAGCGTTCGCTTGAAGTCGAAGCGCTGGTGCGCAACGTTCGCGCGTCGATGGAGAAGGCGATCAATCTCGGCAAGAACATCTCGCCGGAAGTGATGGCGATCATCGCCAACCTCGACGATGCCGGACGGCTCGCTGATTTATCGGCTTCAAATCTTGAGTTGAAAGTTGAAGACGCACAATCCGTGCTCGACATTGCCGATACGACTGCGCGTCTGCGTCGCGTCAACGAACTGCTAAACAAGGAAATCGAAGTTCTTACAGTTCAGCAGGAGATCAACACGCAGGCCCGCGCTGATATCGATCGTTCGCAACGCGAGTTTTACCTGCGTCAGCAACTCAAGGCGATTCAAAGCGAACTCGGCGAGGGAAACGAACTCGCCGAAGAGATCGCGCAGTTCAAAGAGAAGATCGACGCCGCGAAAATGCCGAAACCCGCCGAGGAAGAAGCGCTGCGGCAACTCAAAAAACTCGAACGCATGCATCCTGACGCAGCCGAAACCGCGACGCTGCGCAACTGGATGGAGATCATGACCGATCTGCCGTGGTCGCGTGCTTCGGTAGACAATCTCGATCTGCAAAAAGCGGAGCGAGTGCTGAATGAAGATCATTACGGCCTCGAGAAAGTAAAGGACCGCATCATCGAAGCACTCGCGGTGCGTAAGTTAAAGGAGAAACCGAAAGGTCCGATTCTCTGTCTCGTCGGTCCTCCGGGCGTTGGTAAGACTTCGCTGGGAAGATCGATTGCGCGCGCGCTGGATCGAAAGTTCGTGCGGCTCTCGCTCGGCGGTGTTCACGACGAAGCGGAGATTCGCGGCCATCGCCGAACTTACGTTGGCGCGATGCCCGGCCGCATCATCCAGGCCGTACAACAAGCCGGCACAAACAATCCTTTGATCATGCTCGATGAGATCGACAAAGTCGGCGCCGACTTCCGCGGCGATCCGTCGTCAGCGTTGCTCGAAGTGCTCGATCCGGAACAGAACAACAGTTTCCGCGACAACTATCTCGGCGTCACGTTTGATCTTTCAAACGTGATCTTCATGACGACCGCAAACGTGCTCGACACGATCCAGCCCGCGTTGCGCGATCGCATGGAAGTGATCCGCATCGCCGGTTACACAGAAGAAGAGAAGCGCGAGATCGCGATCAGACATTTGTTGCCGAAACAGATGGAAGAAAACGGCATCACGTCGCGCGATCTGCACGTTTCCAAAACCGCGCTCACGGCGATCATTCAGCAGTACACGCAGGAAGCCGGACTGCGGCAACTCGAACGCGAGATCGGCCGCATCTCTCGCAAGGTTGCGCGCAAGATCGCTGAAGGCCACAAAGGCTCGATTCGCGTTTCGCTGAAAAATGTTCACGAGTTTCTCGGCGCGCCGAAGATCATTCCCGAAGAGATTTTGAAGAAGGATCAGATCGGAGTCGCGACCGGTTTGGCGTGGACCGCGGTTGGCGGCGACATACTTTTCATCGAAGCGTTGAAGATGAAAGGCAAGGGCAATCTCGTCCTGACGGGTCAACTCGGCGACGTGATGCGCGAATCGGCGCAGGCGGCTTATTCATACGCAAAGTCGCGCGCGAAAGAACTCGACATCGCCGAAGAGGATTTCAACAACTACGATCTGCACATTCACATTCCGGAAGGCGCGATCCCCAAAGACGGCCCGTCAGCGGGAATCACGCTCGCAACCGCGATGGTTTCGGCGTTATCAACGCGTCCGGTGCGCAAAGACGTGGCGATGACCGGCGAGATCACGTTGCGCGGAAACGTGTTGCCGATCGGCGGTGTGAAAGAAAAGGTGCTCGCGGCGCGGCGTGCTCGCGTCACAACGATAATTCTTCCGCAACAAAATCGCAGGGATCTGGACGAAGTGCCGAAAGAGCCGTTCAAGGATATTCGCTTTGTTTTTGTCGATAACATGCGGCAGGTTTTTCGCGAAGCATTGGGCGAAAAAGTGATTCCGCCGATTTCGACGGGGCCGCGGCCGCAGCGAATGCCGCAAGCTGCGAGTCCCCGAACAGCATAAAGTGTGATACAACTTACCGCGCTGGAGGCGAATCACAGTCAACGCTTCGATTGATTCGCCCCCCGGCGGCAGTTACCGTAGTCCAACCAGCACTAAGGAGTTTTGATGAGTTTTACAAGACGTAGCTACGTTTCCGCGTGTTTTGCTGTCCTGGGTTTCGTTTTCGCCACATCAATCACTGCTGTTGCTCAGCAATCAGACGTCAAAATCAAGAATTTCGGCCAGATGGACGATCGGTTCTATCGAGGCGCACAGCCGAAAGAGGAAGACTACAAAGCGTTAGCTGCGATTGGGATCAAGACTATCGTCGATCTCCGCAACGATCCACAAGCTTATGAAAAGCGCGAAGCCGAAGCCGCCGGCATGCGCTACGTGAATATTCCGATGAGTGACAAGGAATATCCCGAGACCTCGGCGATCGATCAGTTTTTGAAACTCGTTGACGATCCTACAACCGGCAAGTTCTACGTTCACTGCGCAGGCGGACGTCATCGCACCGGCGTCATGGGCGCGGTCTACCGTTTCAATCATTACAACTGGAACTACGATCAGGTTTACGCGGAGATGAAGAAGTTTGACTTCTACAGCCGCTGGGGACACGGCGATTTGAAGAAGTTCGTGCAGGACTACGCCGCCAGCCGGAACGCGACCGCTGCTGCTACCGTTGGCGCCGCCACGGTAACCACCACCGTTAATCAGAAGTAGGGCCGCAAAGAAGCACAAAAAGCACAAAAGGCACAAGAAGGATAAGAAAGGTAAGTTGTAGCTGTTTCCTTCCTTTGGCTGTTTTGTGCCTTTTGTGCTTCTTGTGCCTCTTTGTGGCTCACTGATAAAGGTACGAGTAGCTCTTCTTTTGATCCCACTCAATGCCTTGAACGTTCTCGCCGTCCTGCGCGAGGATGTCGGCACTGAGCTCGTCAGTACTCACCGTCGGACTCACATCCACTGAATAAACAATACTGCCCGGCGATTCGTCCGAAGCCTCGCGATCGACTGCCCGCAGCTCTTTATCGAATCCGTATTTCCGCAACACCTCGCGCAACGCACGCTGAGTTGAAACGACATTTTTCGTGATCACTTTCAACTCCATCGAACGAAACACCTGCTCCGGTTCGCGCCACTCGAGAATCCAAAGCACCACTAACGAAAATATCGCCAGTGCCACTCCCAAGTCCCAACGGCCGACACCCGCCGCAAGCCCGAGCGCCATACAAATCAGTAACACCGTCACTTCTTTGGGATCGCGAATGTTCGTGCGGAAGCGAACCAGCGAAACGGCCGCGAAAATACCAAACGCGCGCGCCGCGTTGTCGCCCACGATGATCATCAACGCCGCCGCCACGATCGCCAACAGAATCTGCGTTTGCGAAACGTAAGGATTGCGTTTGAGCGCGAGCAGTTTTCGGCGCGGCCGATACGCCAACGCCGCGCCGAGTAACGACGCGAGCAAGAGCCGCAGTGCGATTCGTCCGAGGCTTTCGCCCCACGTCTCGGCGTGAACGTTGGCCTGACCGTTGGCGTTGCGGCTACCACCCATCAGATGATCGAGAAACGTCTCGTTCGCAGCCGGCGTAGCTGCCGGCGTCGGCGTCGCCCGCGTCACTGGTTCGCGTTCTGCCTGTCCCGGTTGTTCGACCTGCGTGTACTCAGGCGTCGTTCCGCGATTGCCTCCGATGAAGTAAACAGCCAGCGCGCTGATTAAAAGCACACCGACGAAGACAACGATCAGCGTCGTGACTTCTTTCTTTCGCTGCGGCTTCATTCGTCGCTACCGATCTGAATATTCGGCCGCAGACTCAACAACTCACTCGTTCGCGCGCGCACGGTGCGCGTCAACACGTCTACTTGACTCGGCGTGTAGTTCGCCGCCCGGAACGCGTCCCTGACTTGCCGATCGCTGAGTTGGGACAACAAACTGCCCATCCAGATCGCATCGTCGACTGTGATGTCCTTCATCAGTCCGCGATTCTTGCCGCCGAAGTGCAAGACGACGCGATTGCCTTTAACTTTTTCGAGAAAGTCCGACTTCGCATAGTTCGTCGGATTGTTGCGGCTGCGCGTGAAGCGCCAGAAAATCGGCGTCGTACTCGCGTGACCAAACGTCGCGCCGAGGTCGCTGATCGTGTAGCGGAGTTCGTTGCCGCGATCGGTCGGCACCGCGACGATGACGTTGTTCGAGTCTTTCAGGTCCCAGTTATTGATGAGCGCCATCATGATCTTGAGACCCTGGTACTCCGGTGTTCTCACGAACGGATTGTTTTTCCACTTCCACTCGCCGACGCGATCCCATTGCTGCGGGCGCGCTTCGAAACGCACGTTTGTAAACGTGCCTTTTCCCGGAATCGTGACGCGCGGTACGAGATAGTTGACCTCCGTTAAATAACCGACGCCCCACAACAGTCTGACTGCCGACGTTTCTGACTGCGCCTCTTTGCCGATCTTCGCGACCCACTCACGGCCCGAGCCGTCGCGAACGCGGTACTTCTTCGAGTAGCCGCCTTTTTCTTCCTTGATGAACGTGATGCGCCGCAGATCGGGACGCATACTCGCGCCGCCTGGACCAAGTAGGAGATCGCGCGATTCGATGTCGGTTGGCTTTTGCCAAAGTATCGGCGTGCCTGTAGGCGGTGCTTTTTTCTTTTTTGATTTGGCGAAACTGGTTTCAATAGACGGAAACAACAACACGATCAGCACGAGGATCGCGATACGCGCTCTCTTTACGTGATTCATTTTTTGTAACTCCGACAGCGTTAAATTTGTTATTCGCTTCCGGGGCGTCCGATAAAGTAATCCTGACTCTTAAAGGGTTCGGAATCGGTTAATACAGGGGTATATCGGCCGTCGGGTTGGAGTTCGCGGGCCTGGGTGTTGTCGGTGAGATAAGTGTCCAGCAGGACATCACGGAGGTATCGTTTTGCTTGCGGATCGGAAACAGGGGTGACTACTTCGATCCGGTGTTTGAGATTACGCGTCATCCAGTCGGCGCTGCCGATGTAGACTTCTTCATCGCCGCCGTTTGCAAACCAGAAGACACGGCTGTGTTCCAGAAAGCGTCCCACAACGCTGCGCACGCGGATGTTTTCTGATAAGCCGGGAATGCCCGGACGCAGCATGCAGATGCCACGCACGATCAGATCGACTTCCACGCCTGCACGCGAGACTTCGTAGAGTTTCTCGATCATCTGAAGATCGGCCAGACGATTGAACTTCGCGATCACGCGCGCGGGGCGGCCCATGCGTTTGTGTTCGACTTCGCGGTCGAGTAGCGCGTTGAATTTGTCGCGCAGTTCAACCGGCGCGACCATCAACTTGCGATAGTGCCGTTGTTCGGAGAAACCGGTGAGATAGTTGAACAGTTCGGTGGCGTCGCGTCCGATCTCGTCGTCGACTGTGAACATGCCGAGATACGTGTAGGTGAAGGAAGTCGTCGGGTTGTAATTGCCGGAAGCGATGTGGACGTAACGTTTGAGCACGTCGCCTTCCTGGCGCACGACCAGTGTTAACTTGCCGTGAGTTTTCAGACCCACGATGCCGTAGACCACGTGAACGCCGGCTTCGTCGAGTTTTTGCGCCCATTCGATGTTGTGCTCTTCGTCGAAGCGCGCTTTGAGTTCGATCAGCGTCGTGACTTGTTTGCCTGCTTCGGCGGCGCGGATCAGTGCCGGCGGAATCGGTGAATCCGGGCCAGTGCGATAGAGACAGATCTTTATCGCCACAACGTCCGGATCGTCGACGGCCTGATTGATAAACTCGGTTACGCATTCGTACGAGTCGTACGGATGATGCAGCATTCGATCGCGTTTCTTGATCGCGTCGAAAATGCTCTTGTGTTGTTTGAACCACGCCGGTGTGTCTGCCGTGAACGGCGCGTCTTTCAAATCTGGCCGATCGAGACTGTAGAGCGACATGAAGTCCTGGATGTTGAGTGGACCATCGAACTTGTAAACATCGTCCGGTTCGAGATCGAGCGATTTCGTCAGGTAATCAATCATCTCGTCAGGCATTTCCGGCGACACTTCCAGCCGCACTGGCGTGCCAAAGCGCCGCTGGCGCAGTTCATTCTTGATCACATTCAACAGGTCTTCAGCTTCTTCTTCTCTGATGTCGATGTCTGCGTCGCGAGTGACGCGGAAGTAGTGACACTTACCGGGTTCCATCTGCGGGAAAAGTGCTTGAATGTTTGCCTCGATGATCTCTTCGAGTAACACGAAGCGGCAACTCGAAGCCGCCACCGGTACGAGACGAGGCAACACCGACGGCACCTTGATCCGCACAAACCTGCGGTCGATCAGTTTTCGCGAAGTGATCAACTTCATGTTCTTCGGCGGATCGACCATCAAGCCGATGTTCAGGCTGAGTGGCGAGATATACGGAAACGGGTGACTCGGATCGACCGCCAGTGGCGTCAGCACGGGAAACACCTTCTCCGTGAAGTACTCTTCGAGTCGTTCCTGTTCGTGGCGTGAAAGCGAGTCGTAACGAACGACCGAGATTCCTGTTTCGTCCAGGCGCGGCAAAACATCCTCGCGCAAGCACCGGGCTTGTTCGGCGATGAGCGTGTGCACGCGCTCGCGAGATTTCGCCAGTTGCTGTCCCGGGGTTAATCCGTCCGCCGAAACGTCGACTTCGTGCTCCATCTCCTCCTTCAACCCCGAAACACGAATCATGAAAAACTCGTCGAGGTTTGAAGAGAAGATCGAAAGAAACTTCAATCTTTCGAGCAGCGGATTACGCTCGTCGAGCGCCTCTTCCAGCACCCGGCCGTGGAATTCCAGCAGGCTTAGTTCGCGATTAAAGAAAAGTTCTGATCGGGAGCGGCTGGGAACTTCAATCGGCCTGGTGAACTCGTGAACTGTTTCTCGCTTAACGACTGTTGACATAGTTTTCTTTAGTTAACCAACCTAAATTTATTGAGAGAGTCTTAAAATTCGGGAAAGCTGCGCTACTCCCGTTGGTGAATTGGCAAGCTTTGTTCCACCGGGTAGTACGAGGGCTGTATTGCGGTATTAGTTGCTCTTTTTACACGTTAACCGTTTTGTTACGAAATGAATTCGGCCTGGTGCTGTACGGAAATAATGCTCCCTCCCGAACCGCGTTTTGAGTTCAAGCTAGAACGTACAGTTCAAGCTAGCGTTTTGAGTTCAAGCTTTAGCTTGCTTGGATCTCACCAGAAGACAGCCTAAAGGCTGAACTCAGAACGCGCGCTGAAATTTTGCAACGCGACGCACCTTCCCGGCGTTTAGTTCCTGACGCGTTTCGGTGATGGACCAGCGCAACCCTCGACGAGGAGTAAGGCATCTGTACCGTCACGGGATCTTTACTGGTCCTGATTTTTGGTGGAAAAGTTTACTAATTAAGAGTTTGTTGCATTTCCGGGGATTGTTTGACACCCCAAAAAATCGTGTGGTAACCTCCCGAAGTGATTTGGCTCCTACGGTGAGTCCAGCAGTATTCAAATCATAGAGGAGCCGAAAGATACCGCACAGAGAACCCGCGAATTGTTGCCGATGTGACTTTCCTCAGAGTTAGTCGCAGAAGGATTCGCATCTTTCTTTTGAAGGAGTACGACGATTGATGTCAACGAGCTACACTCGTTTGATGGCCCGTGTGGCTTTACTAACGGCGCTCGTCGCTACCGCGGCAAGCAGTTACGCACAGATTCCCGCAGCTTCATCTGCCCGTTCCATACCAACAGAAGTCGAACAATCGGAAGCACGCGTTGGACAGATCATCGCGCGCGCCGAGGACCACTTCCGCAAAGGTAAGTTGAACCTCGAAGACCGCAAGCGCGAACAAGCGCGCGAAGAGTTCGACAAAGCCGTTGATTCGATTCTCGAATCCGGTTTCGACGTGCGGGCAAGTCAGAAGTTGCAAACGTATTACCTCGAACTGGTTGAGCGCATTTACCGCGAAGAAGTTCCGCAACAGCAACTGGTAAACACCAACGCCGCGTTGGTCGCGCAAAACAACCAGACGCAGGAACC
>DATELP010000287.1:0-8102 GCA_035276425.1 Pyrinomonadaceae bacterium | reverse complement strand
GTGTGTTTCCGTATTCGGCTGAGGCGATCAAGCTGCTCAACGACAACGGGTGGCTGGCGATACTTGTGACGAATCAGGCCGGAGTCGCGCGTGGTTATTTCGCGGAAGATGTAATTATTCAGGTTCACGAACAGTTAACGCGCACTTTGGAAAGTGCTTCCGCGAAACTCGATGCGATCTATTACTGCGCGCATCACCCGTCTGTCGGCGAACCGCCGTATCGACTAGACTGCACGTGCCGCAAACCAAAAACCGGGCTAATCGATCGAGCTGCGGCGGACTTCGAAATAGATTTGGAACGCAGTTGGATGGTTGGCGACCGCTACAGCGATATCGAATTAGCCCGCAACGCAAGACTGCATTCCGCGTTTGTTTTGAGCGGGTATGGCCGCGGCGAATGGGAGTATCAACGCGCGTCGTGGAAACTCGAACCGGAAGTTGTGGCCGACACGCTGTTGGATGTGGCCAGAATAATTATCGAGCGAGATCGTGTACGAGCGACTGCTTAACATCGTCAGGCGTTTTTCAGAACGACGACTGCTGATCGTCGGCGACAGCATTGCCGACAAGTTTCTGTACGGCTCGATCAGCCGCGTGTCGCGTGAGGCGCCGGTTTTTATCTTGCGACACGAGTTGACGGAGACAGTGCCAGGCGGCGCGGCGAATTGCGCGTTGAACCTTGCCGCGCTCGGCGCGAACGTTTCGCTGATCTCCCTCGCAGGTAACGATGAAGCCGGAAATGCCTTGCTTGGAAAACTAAGCAGCGCGGGTGTGAATGTTGAAGGGCTGCTGCTTTCGGAGAAGATTCAGACCACGACGAAGGTGCGCATTCTCGCGGGCCACGCGCACGCGAATAAACAGCAGGTCATCCGAGTCGACTACGAAGACGCTCCTTTAAATGACCGGACACTCCGCGAGACGTTAACTAACTCGCTGAAGACTTCCCTCGCACGCGCAGACGCAGTGATCATTTCCGACTACAACTACGGTCTCGTCGACAAACAAGCTGTCGAACTAATCCGCGAAGCACATCAAACCAGAAACATTCCCGTACTTGTCGACTCACGCTTTCGCCTGTCGGATTTTTCCGGCTTCACTGCCGCCACGCCGAATGAAGACGAAGTCGAACACCTGATCGGCTCTCCTGCCGATTCGCTCGTGCAACTCGAAATGGCCGCGAGCCGCCTGCGACAGGGATTACAGCTCGACGCTTTACTCGTAACTCGCGGCCGCAACGGAATGATGCTGGTCACAGACGACGCACTGCCGCTACAGATTCCCGCCGTTGGTGCGCAGGCAGTCGACGGAACGGGCGCAGGCGACACTGTCATCGCCACCTTCGCGTTGGCACTCGCTTCGGATTCATCCTTCGCCGAAGCGGCACAACTCGCAAACTACGCCGGCGGACTCGTCGTGATGAAACGCGGAACCGCCTCCATCAGCGCCAGCGAACTCGAGCAATCAATCAATGATCTTAAGTCGTGAAGAACTGGTAATCCGAATCAACGCCGAACGGCAAAACGGAGCGCGCGTTGTTTTGGCGAACGGTTGTTTCGACGTGTTGCACGTCGGGCACGTGCGTTACCTTGCCGGCGCGCGCGAGTTGGGTGACGTGCTGGTTGTTGGCGTGAATTCCGACGAACAGGTCGCGCGGCTCAAAGGTCCGGGCCGTCCGATTCTTCCCGCAGACGAGCGCGCCGAACTCGTCGCGGCGCTTGAATCTGTGACTTATGTCACCGTTTTCGACGAACCGACAGTCGAAGAACTATTGCTCGCACTCAAACCTGACGTACATGCCAAAGGTACTGACTACACCGTTGACTCCGTGCCCGAACGCGACGTGGTACGATCCTACGGCGGCCGTGTCGCGATCGTGGGCGACCCGAAAGATCATTCGACTTCCGCTATTCTGGCGCGATTAGGAGAGGCGATTTGAAGTTACTAATACTCACGACCGTTTGTTTGGTACTTGGGATCTCAGTAATCGGGCAAGGTCAGACCAAACGTCAGACGTTCAACCCCGATGGATCTTTTTGGCTCATCGGTGAACCGCCCGCCGAGTTCAAGGACTTCGGTGGCATCAACCTGAACGGCCGTCGACTGCGCCGGATTCCCTCACAGGGATTGCAGCTCAACAACGGAAAGACGTTTCACTACAAAAGCCTGATCGTGAAAAGCGATAACTTCACATTCACAACCGTGAGCCTCGGCGGTGTCTATTACACGTTCTCCGGAAAATTTTTAAGAGGCGGCGTCTTCGCCGAGCAGGAGCTCTTCGACGAGCAGCCTGTGCTCGAAGGTGTGCTGGCGAGATACAAGAGTGGTAAAAAAGTTGCGGAGGCGAAACTCAGGTTCAGTTATTTCGGCGGCACCTAAGAAGTTCGAATGAGAGTTCTCATCGTCAAGTTGGGTAGCATAGGCGACATAGTTCACACTTTGCCGGCCCTCGCCGCATTGCGCGCCGCGCTGCCGCACGCGGAGATTTCGTGGGTTGCAGAAAGGTTGTCTTCTGAAATTTTGAAAGACAACCCGATTTTAGATCGCCTCATCGAAGTCGACACGAAGGCGTTGAGGCGCGGGCTGATGTCTGGGGAGACGCTGCGGGCACCGCGCCAGCAGTTACGTCGGTTACGCGCCTCTGCCTTCGATGTTGCTTTAGATTTCCAGGGACTACTTAAATCGGCTTCGATAGCGCGCCTCTCGGGCGCGCGACGTGTTTTTGGCTACTCTCGAAGCGGCTTGCGCGAACCGGCCAGCACCGTCTTTCTTTCCAAACGAATCTCCATTCCGCCGCACACGCATATCATTCGCAAGGGATTACTGTTGCTTCAGGGCGCGTTGGGCATTCCTGTTCCTACGGAGCTTTCTTTTCCTATCGGCGTCGATGTCGCGGCCGAAACGGAGGCTGAACGAGCGGCCGAGAACACCGCGGAGAATTTTGCGATCCTGAATCCCGGCGGTGGCTGGCCGACAAAGTTGTGGAGCGCGGAAAAATTTGGCGGACTGGCCGATCTGTTGTGGGCCAATTATGGAATGCGTTCCTTGATCACGTATGGGCCGGGTGAGGTTGAATTGGCGGAAACGGTGCGACGGGCATCGCGGTCAGAGAAAGCGATGCCGGTTAGTCTTTCGTTGAAAGGATTTTATTCACTCGCCAAGCGCGCGCGGGTTTACGTTGGCGGCGACACTGGTCCGACGCACATCGCGGTGGCCGCGGGTGCGCCGATTGTCGGATTGTTTGGGCCAACCGAGTGGTGGCGAAACGGGAGTCCTTATTCACAGGACATCTGCGTCGAACGAAACGAAATCGACTGCCGCGTTGATTGTCACCGGCGTTCGTGTTCGAAGTGGATCTGTATGGACATCTCCGTCGAACGTGTGTTCGACGCTGTGAGGCAACGAATCAGTAACTAGTATGCGAAGAGGCGGAACGTGGATTCAGCGCTGGCGTGTGCCGCTTGGTTTTTTGTGCGCCGCAGTGTTTTTACTGCTGGCGAAACCAACGCCCGTTGCGCTGCTCGTCGGTGCGTGTGTTTCGCTGATCGGATTGGCGATTCGTGCGTGGGCGGCAGGACACATCCGCAAGAACGCGCAACTCGCGATCTCCGGACCGTACGCGTTCACACGTAATCCGCTTTACCTCGGCAGTTTTTTGCTCGGCCTCGGGTTTACCGTTGCGTCGGGAAGAGTGGTGCTCGCGGTGTTGTTTGGGGCCTTGTTTCTTGGCATCTATTTCCCGGTGATGCGCGTCGAAGCCTCGACGCTGACCGAGCTTTTTGGTAAGGAATATGAGGTGTACAAGCGGTCAGTGCCGCTTTTCTTTCCCCGGCTGACGCCATTTCGGCAGAGCGAGTCGACGCCCATGAGATTCGATGGCTCGCTTTATTTGCGTTATCGAGAGTACCGTGCGGCGCTTGGTTTAGTGATCGCGTGGGGCCTGCTTCTGATTAAGTCTTATTATCAATAACTACTGTGCAAAGAACTAAGATCCGGTTTTTAATCCTGTCGCTCACGCTTGCGCTCGGCTTCGCAATCCCCGTCCAAACTGCACGCGCGCAAAAGGCGCCGCCGAGACCATTCGAACCGCTCGAAGAACTCCACTTCGAAGCTGAATTCTCTCGCGCACTGTTGCGCAAGATCGACGTCGCGGATCTAAAGTTTCACGCTTCATCCACACCAGCGACGAACGCCGACTCTTACGCGTTGACGTTCAAAGCCGACATTAGCAGCAAAGGCTTCTTCGCTCGCCTGTTCAACCTGAAGTTTCGCGAACAAGTCGAGTCGGTCGTCGAACCGCACACCTTCACAGTCAAGAACACGACGATTCTCGACGAGCAGGGAAAGCGCGTCCGCGAGACCAAGTCGACCTTCGACTCCTCGAAGGGCCAGATGACCTGGACGCTGCGCGATCCAAACAATCCGCAAAGCGAACCACGTCATGCGATCACCGAATTCTCCGGACAACTGCAAGACGTCCTTTCGGCGATCTACTTCATTCGCACGCAGCCACTCGAAGTCGGCAAGGGCTTTGATATTTACATCGGCGATGGCGGACGTGTCTATACGATTCCGGTGAAGGTGCTCGAGAAGAAACGAATGAAGACCGTGCTCGGGCGCGTCGATGCGTTTCGCGTAAATGCGGAACTGTTTGGACCCGAACGATTGATCGACGACGAGAAGGGTGAGTTTTCGATCTGGTTCACGGCAGACGCGCGGCACATTCCGGTCGGCGGACGGGTGAAAACCGATTACGGAACTTTCGATATCAAACTGAAGCGTGTCATCACGGGTCCTCCTGCCGTAAAGTAGAGCCACAAAGAAGCACAAAACAGAAATGCGCGAGCCATTAATCATTGGTCATCGTGGTGCGTCTGCTGTTGCGCCTGAGAACTCGATGGCCGCGTTTGCGGCGGCGATCGAAGCGGGTGCGGATGGGGTTGAGTTTGACGTGCGACTGAGTCGCGACGGCGTGCCGGTGGTTATTCACGACGACACGTTGCAGCGGACGCATGGTTTGCGCAGGCGTGTCGGAGATTTGACGGTGGAGGAGTTGCGAAGTGTTGGGGTTCCGAGTTTGCGCGACTTGTTTGAACTGATGAGCGGCAACGAGATGTTGCTGTGTCTCGAGATCAAGGGTAGTTCGGCTGAATTAGCTGAGCGGTGTTACGAGTTAGTGCATGAGTTTTCGTTTGTAGAGCGCACGATCGTTGAGTGCTTCGACCTAAACGTTTTGAAACTAGTAGACCTACAAACCGCGGCACTGTTTGAGCCACGAATTTACCCGGATCGAAACCTGGTGGATCGTGCGTTGGAAGTCGGCGCGTCGGTGCTGGCGCTTCATCACCGGCTCGCAAAGCCGCCGCTGATCGAAAAAGCTAAACGCGCCGGGCTGAGAGTTGTCGTTTGGACTGTTGACGATCCGGCGTGGGTCGCGCACGCGCATTCGCTGGGTATCGAAGCATTGATCACAAACGATCCGGCGACGATGATTGAAGCCTCGGATCGTCTTCGCGTACAGTTGAACCGATGATTCGTCCCTCTGCCCACTTTGTTCAGTTTAACCGGTTCTTCGTTTCCAACGATTTTTCAGTTTCCTACCGGCGGGCCAAACAACTTCAGTGGCAGAACCAGGCGAGTTCGGGTTACTCACTGCTCGCGGTTTTAAATGGCAAACTCAGTTACACAACCGACAGCAAGCCGATCGATCTTCCCGCGGACCAATTTGTTCTCTTCGGACCTAATCTCAGTATCACCGCAAACGCAACGCGCGCCGAACTGCTCTTCGTGACGTTCTCCGCTTCGGTCGTCATGCAACACGCCGCAACGATGCGTTTGATTCCGCCGAACTCTACCGTTGCTTTCAAAACAGATCACTTCAGCGGCGATCGAAAACTTGACGGCTTGTTTGCCGAATTCGCTTCCGAACTCAGCGACGAGAAACCCGGAAAAGACATCGTGCTGCGCGCACTCGCCGAACAACTGCTGGTCCATGCTTTACGCAACTACGCGCAGCCGCGCCGTTCGGAAGAACTCGAACTCTCACGCGCCGGACTCATCGATCGTCGCATTCGCCGCTCGGTCGAGTTGATGTACACGCAACTCGATCAGGACCTGACACTGAAAGCACTCGCGGCTGCTTCGTATCTTTCTCCATTTCACTTCGCGCGTTTGTTCAAAAAACTCACCGGTTCGACACCACACAACTACCTCGCCGGCATCCGCGCCGCGCGCGCTCAACTCCTGCTTGCCGAAACAGAACTCTCGGTCACGGAAATCGGATCTCGCGTCGGTTATCTGAGCGCGAGTCATTTCACGAAAGCGTTTCGTGTCGCCACCGGCACAACGCCGCGCGAATTTCGCAAGGCGCTAATCTCCACAAACAACAACACCTCAGCAAACGAGCGCCAATAATGCGCAAGATCCGTCGCTTCGGTTGGCCTGCGCGTTAGTATCATCGCTCTCAAACTTTCATTAGGAGAAACGCGAATGCCTGTTGCCAAGCAAGCGGAAATCATTCCGGCTGAAGGAAAACTCGGAGTTTTACTCGTAGGTCTCGGCGCCGTCAGTACTACGTTCATCGCCGGGGTTGAAGCAGTCAAGAAAGGTTTTGCGCAGCCGATCGGCAGTCTCACGCAGATGGGCACGATCCGGCTTGGCAAACGAACAGACAATCGTGTTCCGTTGATCAAAGACCTGGTACCGCTCGCCGAGCTTAAAGATCTCGTCTTCGGCGCGTGGGACATCTTTCCTGAATCCGCTTACGATGCGGCGCTCAACGCCGGCGTGCTCGAGAAAGAGTTGCTGGCCCAACTGAAAGAGCCGCTGCGCAAGATCAAACCGATGAAAGCGGTTTTCGATCAGTCGTACGTGAAGCGATTAAGCGGCACCAACGTCAAGACCGGTGAGACGAAGTTTGACCTGGCCCAACAACTCATCGCCGAGATCGCGGATTGGAAAAAGAAGAACAAGTGCTCGCGGCTGGTGATGATCTGGGCCGCGTCGACCGAGATCTTTTTGAAACCGCATCCGGTACACAAGACGCTCGAATCGTTTGAGAAAGCGATGAAAGAGAACCACAAGGCGATCGCGCCTTCGATGATCTACGCCTATGCGGCGTTGAAGTCGGGTGTTCCCTTCGCGAATGGTGCGCCGAATCTCACAGTCGACATTCCCGCGCTGATGACTCTCGCCGACCAGAATCGCCTCGCGATCTGCGGCAAAGACTTCAAGACTGGACAGACGTTGATGAAGACGATCATCGCGCCCGGATTGAAGTCGCGCATGCTCGGGTTGCACGGTTGGTATTCGACGAACATTCTCGGCAACCGCGACGGCGAAGTGCTCGACGATCCCGATTCGTTCAAAACGAAAGAGGAGTCGAAACTGTCGGTGCTGGAGTACATCCTGCAGCCGGAAGTCTATCCCGACCTCTACAAAGACTTCTCGCACGTGGTGCGCATCAATTATTACCCGCCGCGCGGGGACAACAAGGAAGGTTGGGATAACATCGACATCTTTGGGTGGCTCGGTTATCCGATGCAGATCAAGATCGACTTCCTTTGCCGCGACTCGATCCTGGCGGCGCCGATCGTCCTGGACCTCGCGCTGTTTCTCGACCTGGCTCAGCGCACGGGCATGAAGGGCGTGCAGGAGTGGCTTTCGTTTTACTTCAAGTCTCCGCAAACCGCGCCCGGACTCTATCCCGAGCACGACATCTTCATTCAATTGATGAAACTCAAAAACACGCTGCGCCACCTGCGCGGCGAGGATCTAATCACGCACCTCGGCCTCGAATACTACGATTAGTGAGTGTATGAACAATCCACCGACTGCGGTCGGTGGTATTGCTTCTTCGGGCGAGCTACAGGTAGGTCACGTCTGAAAGATACCACCGACTTCGTCGGTGGTATTTCATATCTTACCTACCCAAACCAACTCGGGCCGTTAATACCACCGACACCGTCGGTGGTCTTTCATATCTTACCTACCCAAACCAACTCGGGCGCTAATACCACCGACATCGTCAGTGGTCTTTCATATCTCACCTAATCCCCTACCAACTCGGGCCGTTAATACCACCGACATCGTCGGTGGTTTTTCAT
>DATELP010000286.1:0-5561 GCA_035276425.1 Pyrinomonadaceae bacterium | reverse complement strand
AGTTTTCATCAACACGATCGTCGTCAACGGCGTCACCGGAGACCGGAACACGAAACAAAAAAAACGCACCGCGATCAGGCGAGCGATTCCGCTGAAGGAAGGCGACGTGTTGCGCGCGGATCGGATCTCCGACGCAGAACGCGAACTCTACTTAACTGACGCTTATCGCCAGGTGATCATTCGCACCGAGGCCGCGGGTGAAACCACCGGCGGCTATCAACGGCGCGACGTGATCATCGACGTGGAAGAGAAACCGCCGAACGTGATGGATTACGGCGGCGGCGCCTCGACCGACTACGGCGCGCTTGGGTTGTTTGAAATCAGCAACGTGAACCTGATGAATCGTCTGCGTCAGGGCGCGATACGTTTGCGTGCGAGCGGCCGGCAGCAACGCGTCCGGCTCGAGTATCTCGATCCACGCTTTGCTCGTTACAACGAGACGCAGTTTGCACCGCTCGCGGTTTCGGTTGAGTATCAACGCGATTCGACGATCACGCGTTTCTTCCGTTCAGCGATCGATCGCGGCACGATGGGAATCGTGCAGCGTTTGGACGAAGACGGTAATCCGATCGACATCTTCGGCAACTCGGTAAATGAGCCGACAATCAATCGTTTCACCGCCGCGGTGGAAACGCAGCGCGTGCTCGATCGCGATTCACGCACGATCATCTTTGCTCGTTACAGCTATGAAGACGTTCGCCTTTTGAATCTCGAAAGCCTCGTTGTGAGGCCGATTCTGGAGCCGGACAGCAAGATTCGTTTGTCGCGGTTTGGAGTTTCGTTTGTCAGAGACACGCGCGAGCGTTGTGAAAAAGGTCTGTTGGCACGCAGTCAAAGAGACGAAGATGAACAGCCTGGAAAGCCCGGCGAGATCTGCCGTTACAACCAGGTCGACGCGACGCGCGGCGGTTTTCTCAGCGTTGACTACGCGGTAGCACTGCGGCAACTCGGCGGAAACATTTCGTTCAATCGTTTTCAGGCGACCTACCGGCACTACTACAAAGCAAGCTGGTTTCGCGACACTGTTTTCGCGGGCAACATGACGCTTGGTTTAGCGAACCTGTTCAATCCGATCGATCGCGACGGCAACGGCACTATCGACGAGATCGATCGCACGTTACCGATCAGCGAACGTTTCTTCTCGGGCGGTTCGACGACGTTGCGTGGTTTCAATTTTGAAGAAGCTGGTCCACGCGAGGTCGTGATTCCGGAAGGTGAGTTTCGCGACTCGGACAAGAACATCGTGTTTCTGAACCCGTTCACGGTTCCGGTTGGCGGCAACGCGCTCGCGGTGTTGAATCTCGAGGCTCGTGTTCCGCTGACGCGTTCGTTTCAGGTCGTGCCGTTTTACGATGGCGGTAACGTTTTCCGACGCGTTGGAGATTTGTTTGGCAAGAGCGATCCGGAACCAGTTCCACCGGGCGACATTCTTGCGTCGATCAACGCCGCGAACCTGCGCGCGCATTGGACCAACACGGTCGGGCTCGGATTTCGTTGGACGACGCCGTTTGGCGGCGCACTGGCGGTGGATTATGGGTTCCTATTGAACCCGCCCGAGTTTTTGATTCCGCAGCGTGGACCAGACGGTATTTCGTTCGACGGCACGCCGGCCGTGTTCCGGTTGCACCGGGGAAATTTGCACTTCAGGATTACGCAGACGTTTTAGGCGGCTTATGAAGCAACTTCTGAAAACTTTAGTTCTCGTGCTGGCGTTTTCGTCAGTGTGTGCCGCGCAGCAAGTCGTCGACAAGATGGTGGCGACGGTCAACGCGGGCGTGCGAACGGAGTTGATTACTTATTCGGACCTGTTGTGGCAGCTTGCGTTGCAACCCAACACGCAGTTGGACAATCCCGCGTCTGACGAGTTGAATCGCGCGCTTCGTTTGTTGATCGATCAGCGCTTGATACTTCAGGAGGCCGAGAAGCTGCCGACGATCGTGCCGACGCAGAAGGAGATCGCCGACGCGCGCGCTGAACTGGCGCGTAACTTTGCGTCGGAACCTGCGTTTCGCGAACGTTTGTTACGGGTCGGATTGACGAGTGAAAAGCTTGACGAGATCATCGAGCAGCGGTTAAAGATGGAAAAGTACCTCGATTTCCGTTTTCGTAATTTCGTGGTGATTAGTCAGAAAGAGATTGCTGATTACTATCGCGACGTTTACGTCTCGCGTTTCCGCTCACGTTTTCCGGGACGCATTGTACCCACGCAAGAACAGTCTCGTGCCGAGATCGAACAAACGTTGACGGAGTCAAAGATCGAATCTGACATCGATGCATTTCTGGACACGGCTCGCGAACGGGCCGAGATTGTGATGTTGAGTCAGGTGTGAATTTCATGGCCGTTAATCGTCCCACCATCGGCCTTGCACTTTCCGGTGGCGCCGCACGCGGTATGGCACACGTCGGTGCGATACGCGCCCTCACGGAAAACAAGATTCCAATCGACTTTATAGCGGGCACGTCCGCGGGCTCGCTCGTCGGCGGTGCGTTGGCGTCGGGCATGTCTTTGGACGAGATCGAACAGCTCGGACGCAAGTTGCGCTGGCGCAACATTGGCAGGCCGACGATTTCGCGGTTGGGCGTGCAGAGTAATGATCGACTCGAACAATACCTGCACGAACATTTGCCGCTCACGCGTTTTGAGGAACTGCCCGTGCCATTTGCGGCGGTGGCGACGGATTTGAAATCGGGAGCCGCGGTAATCATGCGCGATCAGGGCGATGTGGCTTTTGCGATTCGGGCGAGTTGTGCGATTCCGGGTTGGTACGTGCCGGTAACAGACGAACAGGGACGCCAACTGGTCGACGGCGGTTTGGTGGCGGTTATTCCAGTTTCGGTGGCGCGCTCGTTTGGCGCAGACATCGTGATCGCGGTGGACGTAAATGCGGCGGGCGCATCTTTTCTTGGTTCGACGAGTTCGGTGATCGGTATCGTGTTGCAGTCCATGCTGGTGGTCCAAAAGACCGCATCGCATCATCAACTCTCGATGGCTGACCACGTGATTCGGCCTCAGATCGGGCACATCCGTTGGGACGAAATGGGGCGCGCTGAAGAATTGATCGCCGCCGGATACAAGGCGGGACTTGAGGCTGTGCCCGAGATTCTCGCGCTGATCGACTTTTCTAAAAATCCTCACGCGTTAAGCGTTTAAACCAAACATACAAAACTGAGAAGCACTGAAGGGTTGCGAGGATAGGTGGCAATCGAGGTTACATCCGTGCCCGACGCGCGTGTGGTCGATAGGCTGGCGTACGTGTCGCGAGGTCTCATCCGGTTCAGCGTCCTTGTGATCGTTTTGGCGATTGCATTGGGCGGCGTCGCACTTACCCGTTCTTACAAATTCTACTCACAAATCATCGACGCGCGGCTTGCGAGTGGCTATCTGACGAGTAGACCGGGCTTGTACGCGGCTCCGCGTGTGTTGCAGGCCGGGCAGAAATTGTCGCGTGAAAAGTTGATCGCGGGGTTGAGGCGCGCGGGATATTTGGAGAGTCGCGCCAGCAATGTTTGGAGTGGGAGTTTTGTTGTTGGTGAGACGGCGATCGAGATTCGTCCGGGCCGCGGCAGTCGAAAGCAACCGGAGGTTGTCCGGGTTGGTTTTGCGGGAGATGAGATCGTTCAGTTAACCGGAGATGGCGCGGCGCTGGAATCGTTTACGCTCGAACCGGAAGTGTTGTCAAACGATCTTTCTGCAAAGGGCGGCAAGCGTGAGGCGTTGAGTTACGACGAGATCCCGGCCGTGCTTGTGCAGGCGATTCTGGCGATTGAAGACCGGCGTTTCTTCGATCATTCGGGTGTGGATGTTAACGGTCTTGCGCGGGCGTTGTTACGAAATGCTGGTGACGAAAGGTTGGGCCAGGGCGGTTCGACGATCACGCAGCAACTCGTGAAGAACACATATCTCTCGCCGGAGAAGACGCTGCAACGCAAGTATGCTGAAGCGATGCTGTCGCTCGCGCTCGAACGGCGTTTGTCGAAGAAAGACATCTTTGCACTGTATTGCAACGAGATCTATTTGGGCCAACGCGGCGCGGTTGCAGTGCGCGGTGTGAAGGAAGCTGCGGTTGTGCTTTTTGGGAAGGAACTGCGCGACCTCACGCTTGCGGAAGCGGCGACACTCGCGGGAATGATTCAGAGTCCGGCGCACTACTCGCCGTTGCGCAATCCGGAAGCAGCGCGGGCGCGCCGGAATGTCGTGTTGGCTGCGATGGAGCAGAACGGCGTGATCACGCGCGAGCAAAAGGAAGCGGCGTCTGGGGAAGCAGTTAATGTTACGCCGCGCGTCGATCTCGATAATTCGCTTGCGCCGTACTTTGTCGACTACGTACAGCGAGTCGCGGAGGCTAGTGAAGGACGAAGAGTCTACACGACGATCGATCTCGAGTTGCAGGATCTCGCCGAGCAGACGCTGAAGAAACAGTTAGAGCGTTTCAAAGATCAGGACAAGAAACCACAGGCGGCGCTGGTCGCTCTTGATCCGCACACCGGCAACGTGCTCGCGATGGTTGGTGGAACCGACTACGCGAGTTCGCAGTTGAATCGCGCGACTGATGCTCGCCGTCAACCGGGTTCGACGTTCAAACCGTTCGTTTATGCGGCTGCCGTTGAAGACGGTATGTCGCCGGTGCAACTCTTCATGGATGCGCCGCGTGAGTTTGTCTACGACCGCACGCGCACGTACCGGCCCGCGAATTACGGCGGCGGTTATTCGATGGGTGAAGTGACGATGCGTACCGGCCTCGTCAAATCACTCAATGTCGTGACAGTTGACGTCGCGCTGCAAACCGGTCTCGCGCGCATCGCCAATCTTGCCGCGGCGTTTGGTCTGCCGAAGCCAGAACGTTATCCCGCGCTGGCGTTGGGCACCGAAGAAGTGACGCCGTTACAACTCGCTTCCGCGTATGCGGCTTTCGTCAACGAAGGCCGGCGCGTCGATCCGAAAGTGATCGCAAGCATTGACGAGCCACCCGCTGCGCACGCGCCCGAGAACAACACGCCACAGGTGGTCAGTCCGCAAACGGCTTACGTCATCACCAACATGCTTGCGGGCGTGATTGAGCGAGGCACTGCGCGCAAAGCTCGCGGTGCGATACCGGGAACGGCGCTCGCGGGAAAGACAGGCACGTCGCGCGATGGTTGGTTTGTCGGTTACTCGCCGAATCTCGTTTGCGTTGTTTGGATTGGTTATGACGACAATTCGCAACTCGGTCTGACGGGCGCTGAAGCAGCGTTGCCTGCGTGGGTTGATTTTATGAAAGGTGCGATCGCGGTGCGGCCTGATTTAGGCGGCGAGAACTTCGCGTGTCCGGAAGGAGTCAAGCTTGTCGAGATCGATACCGCGACGGGTTTGCTGTCGACGTTGAGTTGTCCGTTACGCGAGTTGATCGCGGTGACTGAAGCCGAGGCGCCGCATCTCGAGTGTTATTTGCACGGGAATTTGCCGGTGCAGAGTAGTCCGTTTGCGAAAGAGATTGAGCGTAGAGAGACCACCAAGCCGGAAGAAATTATTAACCACGGACGAACACGGACGGACACGGATCGGACGGGCAGAAAAACATTGG
>DATELP010000285.1:0-30025 GCA_035276425.1 Pyrinomonadaceae bacterium | reverse complement strand
TGTGATGCGCGGCGGCGTTTCGCGCATCCGCAGCGAGCGCGCGCTGCACCGGTTCGACTGCCTTCGGAAACTGGCCCAGATGAAAATAAGCGATCGAGAGATCGACGAGCCCCTCTGTCGAATCAGCACGAATTGCCGTTGCGGTTTTCAGTGCGTCGGCGGCGGGTTGGTACTTCCCCTGTGCGGTGTAGATCCGGCCAAGCCGCAGGTACGATTCCGCGAGAATGATCTTGAACTCTGCTTCGGCGGCGGCGAAGTTGCCCGCCTGGTGATAGCGCTGCGCGGCTTCATAGTGACGGCGAAACAGATCACCCTGCGCCTGAAAAATGAAGACTGAAATTAGAAGAGGAAGAAAGGCCGAGCGCAGGTACATCGTCACCCCTGACCCACATAGAACTCTAAAAAACTTAGACGAAGAACTGAGGGGGATCGCTCAGTTCTTCGTCTTTAGTTAGCCTGACGGCAGTATATCAGAAGGTAAACTTGATACCGAGTTGAATCTCGCGCGGCGCTTGCGTCGCAGTCAAGAGACCAAACGCGCCGGCCTGCGAGATGTCAACGTTATAGCCGATAAAGTTTGTGTGGTTGAAGAGATTGAAGAACTCAGCGCGGAATTGAATGCCGTACCGCTCCTTGAATCTCCAGTTCTTGGCCGTCGAGAAGTCGACCGTACTGATCGGCTTGCCACGCACCGAGCCCTTGCCAAGCGAACCCATCTGTCCGGGCGCAGGTCTCGCAAATGCCGCCGGGTTCAGGAACTGCGTCGCGTCACTGGTATTGAGATAGATTGGCGCGCCCGTATAGTTCGGACGTTGGCCGACAGCCGATGCAGTTCCGATGGTGTTCGCATTGGTAGTGAGTTCGATCGGCGTCGCACCGAAGTACGAAGCGATCAGGTTCAACTGCCAATCGCCGAGTGCGAGATCCGCGGCTCGGCCCCAGCGTTTCGCTGAGGGCAGAACGTAAACCACGTTGCTGACCACTGTCTGGCGTCGATCGAGGTCGGCGTCGCCCTTGTCAGCCTTGAAGTTAAATGGATCGCTGGTCGAGTTGGTAAACGCAGTCAGCGCGACGTCAGAGATCGAATGGCCCCAGGTGTAAGCGACCTGGAACGCAAGGCGATCAGTGAAGCGGCGGTTTAGCCACAACTGCATTCCGTGGTAAGTGGAGTTACCGTTGGATTCATCAGTTGTGATGTTACCGATGTTTCTGAACAAGCGATTATCGGCAATCAGGTTGCCCTGGTTTTGCACGTTGCCTGTAACCGGACTCGGCACGTTCAAACCGGCACGCGCGATTTGCACTCTCGCCGAATCGGTGCTGCCGTCGCATTCAGCGCCGCGGCAGGGACCGAGCGGAATGTCGTTGCGGTTTACGTTACGGCGCCAGATGTGCAGACCGTGGTTGCCGATATACGAAGCCTCAAGCACCGTGTCTTTGAAGAGTTCGTGCGCGATCGTCAGGTTCCACTGATAGCTCTCGGGCGGCCTGAAGTTCGGGTCGATCGCGGCGAAACCGGCGTTCGGGTTCACACCCGCGACGTTGTTTTTCAGTCCGGGATTGATCGTGTCGAGACTGCGGCAGGTCGGGCAGTTAGCCAGCGTGGTGCCGGCGCCGTTCCAACCCGAGCCCGCGCTGACCGTGGTGGTCCATGGCGGATTGCCGGTCAACCGGAGCAAGTCTTCAATTACGTTCGAACGGCTCATATAACGGCCAAAGCCGATTCTCGCTGAGGTCTTGCCGGTACCGAAAATGTCCCACGCGAGACCGAAGCGCGGCTGCCATCCCTGTTTGTAGGTATTAACAGTCGACTTGGGGAAACCCAACGCAACTGCTTCGTCAGCCGTGACCAAACCGGTGTTGAAATCAACGCCGTTGTAGAGGCTCGGGAAGAAGTTGGAGATGCGATTCTCTGCTTCCCAGGCGGTCGGGAATTGCGAGTAGCGCAAACCGAGAGTCAACGTAACGCGCGGATGAATCTTCCACGTATCGTTCACGTAGAACTCGTAATCACGCCATCGGCCATTCGCGACTTCCGTGTTCGCGATTTCGGTGTAGTTAAGCAGAACCGTATCGCGGAGCAGCAGGTCAGCGATGCAGTGTCCGGTCTGTTCGCCGCAACCCTGAATCGTCAACTGCTGGTTGCCGCCGCCCGCGCCGACGCCCGGTTCGTCTTTGAAGTTATGGGCGAACAAGCCGCCAAACTTCCAATCGTGCGAGCCGGAGATCAACGAGAAATCATCTTTCCAGATGTACAGGTCTTCGCGATTGGCCCACGGCGCCTGGTGCCAGATGTTGGCGTAACCACCCGCACCCCAGAACAACGACGGCGCAGTGCCGCCGACCGGATTGTCGTGCGGGAAGACCGTCGGGAACTTCGAAGCGATCTCGTCTTGCAGTGCCTGAGTCGCAGGGTTGGTGGTGATGATGATGTCGTTGCCGGCGATTGAGAACTGGAATTCGTTCACCATACGCGACGACAACGTGTTCGACAGCTTAACTGCGAAGCTGTGGCTCGGCTGACTCCAGTCAGACGAAAGCGTCGGGTACGGGGAGTCACCCCAGAAGTTGTTTGACGCTCCCAGGTGCGTCCACTTCTCATTGATGTAGCGGACCATCAGGTTCATGTTTTCCGTGATGGTGATATCGCCGCGAATGAGATCCTGGCGCGTGTCGATTGGTTGCAGCTGGGTGGTCGCAAAGTTGTTGCCGACGAGTGAACCAGTCGTCGGATCCGGGAAGAGCTTCACGAACGCGAGTCCGGCGGGACTGAGCAGGTTCGTGGGAATTGTATCGTTAGGGAAACAACCGGAGGTGTCGATACCCGGCGGGGTGCGGTCGCACACGCCACCCGGGACGTGCGGCAGGGCTCCTGTAAGACCACCGCTGAAATTACCGGCTTTCTCCGCCGCGGTTGGTACTCTTCCTGTAAGCACGACGCCACGGCGCTCACGGCGCCACTCTTCCGACCAGAAGAAGAACACGCGGTTCTTGATGATTGGACCACTGAAGTTGCCGCCGAAGTTGTTGTACTCCAACTGGCCCTTCTTACCACCGGCTTGATTAATGAAGAAGCTGTTTGCGTTCAGCGAATCGTTGCGGAAAAACTCGAAGAACGCTCCGTGAAAATCGTTTGAGCCACCTTTGGTGATCAGGTTGACCACCGCGCCCTGCGCCTGGCCAAACTCCGCGCTGAAGCTGTTGCGCTCAACGCGAAACTCCTGAATCGAGTCGACCGAGGGGAACACGAGCAACGTGCGGTTCGAACCGACGTCCATGTTGTTGACGCCGTCTACCGTCCACAGGTTCGCGTTCGACTGGTTGCCGTTGACGGACATGTCAACGCCAGCGTTGAGACCCGTACCGCGAGTTGCAAACGCGCCCCCCGCGCCTGCCTGCGTTACTGGGGAAACACCGGGAACCATCAAAGCGAGCTGTGCGTAGTTGCGACCGTTCAACGGCAACTCCGTCACCTGCTTCTCGGAGATCAAACTGCTGACCTCACCGCTGCGGACCTCAACCGGCGCGGATTCGCTGGTGACAGTAACAGTCTCCGTTACTTGTCCGACTTGCAGGTCGAGATTGACGGTCTTGTTTTCGTTGACGTGGAGATCGACGCCGGGCGAGATCGTCTTCTTGAATCCGGAAGGCGACGTGCTGATGGTGTAAACACCGGCCGGCAAACTATTGAAGTTGTAGAAGCCATCGTCGTTAGCCGTGACCGTGCGCGTGGCGCCGGTCTTTTCTTCGGTAACGGTGACTTCAGCTTTTGGCACCGCCGCGCCTTGTGGATCGCGAACGGTACCAGTGATGTTGCCGGTAGTGCTTGACTGCGCGTGTACGCCGACAAGTAACCCCAAGCTAAGCAGGAGTAGCAAAGCCTGCAATCCGAACCTTCTCGACATACCGCACCTCCTCAGAACTTTCTGCCTGCGAATGTGAACTTCTGACCGGGTACTGCTACTACCGATTTATGAATCTATACAACTTTAGTTTGAGTGCACTTTGTTGCAGAGGCTGGCAAAAGTATTTAATACTTTAGTCGGTGCTTGTCAAGACAATTTTCAGTAATACATCTTTGTTTTGAGGGCCAACAAACTTTGAGTTGGCTGAGCGAGTAGTTCTGCTTACTCGTTTTGAGTTCAAGCTTTAGCTTGCCAGCCTAGCCAAAGAGCAACCTAAAGGTTGAACTCAAAAC
This sequence comes from Pyrinomonadaceae bacterium, assembly GCA_035276425.1. GTDB lineage: Bacteria > Acidobacteriota > Blastocatellia > Pyrinomonadales > Pyrinomonadaceae > PSRF01. The sequence continues at coordinate 25,827 of DATELP010000285.1, read as the reverse complement.
ACGTAATAGAACTCAAAACAGTCCCTCAGGTAACGGACACGGAAGCGAATTTACTGGCAAGCACGAGGCTGATTGCGCCCATCAATGTCGGCTCAGGACCGAGCGTCGAGGCGATTATACGCGTTGACGGCAATCCGCGACAGATAGTTGTTTCAACCGTGGTCTTGATGTCTTCCGCAATCACCGGCCACGAACGGACGATCGGACCGCCAACAATTACCGCTTCCGGCGCCAGACCACGAATCAGGTTGGCGATGCCGATGCCGAGAAAGCTCGCGGTTTCTTTCAACGCTGTTCGCGCAGCACCTTCACTACGCAACGCCTGATCGATCAAATCACCGAAGGTGATATCCGACGCGCCATTCAAACCACGCGAGAGATTCTTGTAGCGCGCGAGCGCGGAACGTTCGGACGCAAACGCTTCCCAACATTCGCGACTGCCCGAAGCACACGCTACCGGCGCGCCCTGCCCGATCGTCATGTGTCCAAACTCGCCGGCCGCGCCGTTCTCGCCACGATAAACTTGTCCGTCGAACACGATGCCCGTGCCGACGCCATCTTCAACCAGCACGAGAATAAAATCTCGTACTTCACGAATCTCCGGCCGGCCAAACCAAAGCTCCGCGAGCGCCGCAGCGTTTGCGTCGTTGTCGATCGAAACCGGCAATCCCGTTCCGGCATTCAAGTCTTTTGCAAATGGAGTGTCGCGCCAGTTAAACGTTGGCACAAACAATTCCGAACCGTCAGAGTTGACCAAACCGGGAAGACTGACGCCGATACCTTCGATTGTGCCGTTGTTTCTTCGGAGTAGTTTGTTGGCGCGGTCGATGATGAGCCGCGTTGTGGTTTCAGCATCGGGGTTGGTATCGAAACTCTCTTCTTCCAACACGCGACCGGCCAGATCGCTGGTCGCAACGATTGTTTTGTTCGTTCCGACATCGACACCGATCGCAACAGCGTCCGCGGTGCGCAGCGACAACAAAATCGGCGGACGGCCGCCAGTCGATTCGCCGCTGACCTCCTCGATCAGACCGTCAACGCGCAACTCTTCAACAATCAGCGAGACGGTGGAACGTTGCAGCGCGGTCTCGTGAGCAATCTCGGCGCGGGAGATTGGGCCTCGTTCCCGCACGTAGTTCAAAACGATTTGTCGATTGATATCGCGAATCGTGTTTGAGCGGGCTACGTTTGCCTTCTTCAGATCTATTCGTCGCATCTTGCCAACGGCAGAGGATAATTCATTGTCTAATTTGTGTCATCCCTACCATAACTTAAGCTATACTACACCACAAAAATTCGGGAGGCGTGCTATGCACAACGCAAGCAAATTCTCATTAGCGATCCCCCTCCTGTTATTCCTGAGCAGCTCAGCCTTAGCACAGCGAGTTCCGACGGGCGGGGCGCCCGCCGACCGGCGTAACGCCGACCGCGTGCGCCAGCAGGAGATGAGCAACCGCGAGTGGCAACTGCGAAACTTCGGTAATGACTCGACTGTCCCGAAAGATCGTCGGCAACTTGCAGCCCTGGTCGAGCAAACCGAAGCGGATTTCAATCGCATTCTGACGCTGCACAACGAATTCGCCCGCCTGCTTACCGCGTCCAAACCGATCGAATACAACTTCATCACTGACGCCACCACTGAGATCAAGAAACGCGCGACGCGTTTGCAATCAACGCTCAATCTGCACCAGTTGCCGACTGATACGCCCGTGGTTGAGAAGGCCGACGAGCTTGACGACGCGCAGTTGAAGGATGCGGTGATCAGGATGTGTCACCAGATCAAAAGCTTTGTGACGAATCCGGTGATTGCGCAACCGAACACGGTTGATGCGGTGCAACTCACGAATGCGCGGCGCGATTTGGAAAGCTTGATCCAACTCAGCGGGCACATCAAAAAAGAAGCGAGCAAGAAACACACTACCACCGCGCTCGTCGTTAACTAGGCAGAGGACGCGCGTTTTGAGTTCAGCCTTTAGGCTGCTGGTTACGCTGCCGTGTCCCTGCCAGCTAAGCTTGAACTCAAAACACAGCCTCAACTTACTTTGTAGGTGTTGTTGTAGGTTGTGGAGATGGTTGAGGCGGTGTCCTGACAAACACGATCGGCTCTGAAGCGATCACGCCTTTGCTTTCCTGCACAGTTATCGACTGGTTGGGCTTCACGTCAGAGATTCGATCCTTCACTCCGCTGGGCCAACTGATCTCAATCGTGAGAGTAATTCCCTCTTCAGGCTTTCCTAAACCAAACACCAGCGGCAATTCCGACTGCGAGCAATAACTCGAACCCGTACGCACCATCGCATTCACGGTTCGACCTTTCGAAGTCTTAACAACAACCTTCGCTCCGATCCCATCACGATTAGACTTCGCACCAACTGTTCGCACGCGCAACACATCGTTCTGATTCGCGTTGTCATTTCGCAGCAAACGCGCCGGTCCATTGTTGCTCGTAATAAGCAAATCCAGATCACCGTCGTTATCAAAGTCTCCATACGCCGCACCACGCCCGACAATGGCACGGTTCAAAGCGCGGCCGAGTTTCCCCGTCACTTCTTCAAACTTCTTCTTGCCCTTGTTGTGAAAAAGATGCGGCGGTTGCGCGTACTTAACCGTCGGCTGCACGACGCTGATGTCGTCCGAAACGTGTCCGTTGGCCGCGAAAATGTCGGGCAATCCATCGAGGTTGTAATCAAAAAAGAAAACCGCGAACGTCAACGACTGCGCCGACATCTTGCCGATCCCCGAAGCCGGCGCGTCGTCCGTAAACAAACCCGATCCATCGTTGTGATAAAGCGCGATACTCTCGTTAGTGAAGTTGCCGATCACGACGCTCTGCTTGCCCGAGCCGTCGTAGTCCGCCGCATCGACGCCCATTCCCGCGCGCGGCGTTCCCGCGTCGCTGAAAGCAACACCGGCGATCACCGCGTTGTCTGTGAACGTGCCGTTTTTATTGTTGTGATAGAGCTTGTTGGGTTCGGTGTCGTTTGCGACGAAGAGATCCATCCAACCATCGTCGTCGTAGTCGAGTAGAGCAACGCCCAACGTCTTGCCGGCGGGATCGTTCAAGCCCGCGCGCGCGGTGGCGTTTTCAAAAGTGCCGTTGCCGCGATTGCGATACAACGTCGCGCTCTGGCCTTTGTACGTTTGCGGCGTGCAGTACGACTTGTTCTTGTTGTCGAGCGAACAGTAGACGTCGGTTTTTTCAGACCACTCGACGTAGTTGCCGACGAAGAGATCGAGATTGCCGTCGTTGTCATAATCGAACCACGCGGCGCTCGTTGAGAAACCGGGATCACCGACGCCGGCGCGCGCTGTGACGTCCATAAACTTGCCGCCGCCGATATTGCGAAAGAGACGGTTTGGACCAAGCGCGGTGATGTAGATGTCGATGTTGCCGTCGTTGTCGTAATCGGCAGCCGCGACGCCGATGCCGTAAATCTCGACGCCGAGTCCGGCCTGGGCGGTGACGTCGGTGAACGTGCCGTCTTTGTTGTTGTGATAGAGCGCGGGAAAAGATTTTCGCTTTTTGTTTTCCGGCCAGTCCATCGAGTTGATCAGGAGGATGTCCTGCCAGCCGTCGTTGTCGTAGTCGAGGAAGGCGCAACCCGAGCCGATCGTTTCCGGAAGATACTTTTTGCCGAAGGCGCCACTGTTGTGTTTGAAACGAATGCCTGCTTCGGTGGTGACGTCGGTGAACTCGATCTCGCCTGAAGGACGCAGTGGTGTTGGGCTCGGCGTTGGCGAGGGAGTTGCGACTTCAGCGGCCTGATTATTCTGCGGCGCCTCCACCGCAGGCTGTTTGCAGCCACAGATTAAAAGACAGATAACAAGCGGGATAAGAACGGATAAACGTTTCATGCGGCTGGGGACTCTTGGGTTGTGGACTCTTGAACTGTAACGGCGCGACGCGACTCGAGCCAGAGCTCGATGAGCATCGCCGTTGGTCCAACGATGAAGAGCGCGTAAAGCGGCGCGTAGATCGACTCATTTAATCTCAGCAACATCTCTGCAAACGCAATGAAGAATACGACAACACATTGCCCCGTTTTGGATCTGACCGTCGTTTTCGGATCCGTGATCATGAAGAAGACAAACAGTTGGTACATCGGGCCGGTGAGCGGCGCGACTTCCGCCTGCCACGGATGGCCCGTGATCCAACTGCGCAGAAACGCAAACACAAAGAACGACACCACGTAGGTGAAACTGATGTGAAACCGCTTCGCGCGCCAGATGATGATCGATCCCAAAATCCAGATCACGATCATCGGCCAGATGAAGTTGCCCCACTGAATACTCAACGCCGTAACCGTTTCGGGCGCCAACAGCAGCAACGCGCAGATGCCGAAGTTCGACGGGTTCCATAGATGCCGATCCTTCACGCGCAGCACGTACTTCGACATGATCGAAAGCACGCTGCACAGCGCGAACGGCCAAAACGCCGGCGAACGAAGCAAAATTCCAACGCTGATGCCGCTGATGTACGCACTCGACAAGTTCAACCACTTGCCAAAAAAGATCCGCCCCAGAATTAGTTCGGCAACAAGCGCCGCCACGATCGCGAGTGCGGTTCGTTCGTAGCTCTCGAGAATGCCGTAGAACAGATGGCCCACCAGCAAAATGCAAGTGATGAACAGCGGCGCAATGTAGCGGTTATCTAACTTCATACGTTAGTAGACAAGATGAACAGTATTAACAAGATAGTACGGAAGAAGACTGGCAGTAAAAGTAAGCAATCTTGTTCATTCTGCAAATCATGTCGAAGACTCTTTGATCTTGTAGACCTGATCGGGTGACGGCTTGTCGATGACCTGCGTTTTCCCCGACGGCCATCGAATCTCCACTTTCTCAAGCGACGGATTCTTCCCCAGTCCAAAGTGCAATCGCCGCTGATTCTGCGAACAGAACCCATTCCCTCCAGTGATCTGTTGCACCTGTTGCCGCCCATCCCAAAACACACGCACTTCCGCGCCGATCGCACTGCGATTACTCGCCGTACCCTCGAGTTCGAAACTGATCCACTTGTTCTCCGGAACGACCGTGTTCTTGTAAACGAGTAGCGGCCCTTTTTGATTCGCCACCACGACATCCAACACGCCGCGATTCCACAGATCAACCATAGCGACCGAACGCCCGTCGTAAACATCACCCGCGCCAACCGCCTGCGCCACGTTCACAAACTTGCCCGTCCCGTCATTCAACCAAACGCGTTTGTGTTGATAACCCGACAAACTGCGCCCGTCCATCGACGGCCAGTGCGCCGCGTCTTCAATGATGGTCGAGTTACCACCGGCAATCTTCGAGAAGTCGTACCAGTAATTCGTGTTTCGATCCGCGGAGATGTAACCATTGACGAGATACAGATCGAGCGTGCCGTCGTTGTTGAGATCGCCAAACTGCGCGCCAAAGCTCCAGCCGCCGATCTCCACGTCCATCGCGCGCGCGAGATTGTCGTACTCAAGAGCGTCGCCCGCGGTCCCTTCGCGCGGCACCCAAAGATTGTTGCCCTGAATCAGCACGCCTTCTTCGGAGATGTTCGAAACGTAGATCGAATACTTACCGTTGTTCAGCACATCCGCCATCGTGGCGTTCATGCCGCTCTTCGGCGCAAAGCCGACGCCGGTCTGTTTGCCAACCTCGCGAAAGCGCTTGCCGTCGTTGAAGTAGAGTTCGGAGATGCCGTAGTCGTTGGCGATGAAGAGATCGGGATAACCCGTTCCACGCAGATCCGCAACCGCCGCAGCCAACGCCCAACGACGCGTATCAATCCCGAGCTTCTGACTCACTTCTTCAAACGATCCGTCGCCGAGATTGTGGAAGAGATACTTGCGTCCGCCGTTGCGCGCGTATTCAAAACTCTCCGGCATCATCTTCGTCGTTTTCAAATGCCAGAGATCGACGTCTTCCGCGTAGTAGCCGCCAAGAAAAAGATCTAATCGCCCATCGCGATCGTAGTCGAACCACAATGCGGTGTTCGCATTGACCCACGAAGGCAACTTCGCTTTGTCAGTCGCACGCGTGAAAGACTTTGCTGCGTCGTTGTGGAAGAGTTCAGGCCGGCCCCACTTGTAAAGAAACAGATCTTCGTAACCGTCGTTGTCGTAGTCGCCCCAAACCGCACCCATCGAAACACCGGAACCCGGCTGATTCACGTCCGCAATTCCCAACTCCGCGGCCACGTCCTTGAACGAACCATCGCCGAGATTGCGATAGAGCGCGTTCTTACTGCCCTCGCCGCTGTTTGTGACGTAGATGTCGGCCCAGCCGTCGCGATCGTAATCGACGATCGAAACGCTCGCGCCCATCGACGCGACCTGCGGCATGATGTGATTAAGTTGCGGGTCGAGCGTCGGAGCCTGGTGCATGAACTTCGCACCTGTCGACTGCGCGACTTCCTGAAGATAGAAACCGTAACGCTTCAAAGCAGCCGATGATTCGAGCGTGCCGTTCGTCGCCGCCTCACCGTGCGCGCGAAAACGTTTTAGCACCAGCGGCAGCGCCAGCAACGCGACAAAGATCACCGCCAGCACTACTCTTGCGAACTTGCGATCACTCATTTACGACTAGTTTGCGACCTCAACATATTTCGGAACTCATCCGGCGCGACGTAACGCGTGTGATACTTAACCCAGTCGTCAGGAAAACGCCGATAGACAAACTCGTCTTCCAGTTTCCCGGGCTTCGTTTCGTATTCCGACTGCGCGTGATGCGGCAGCGGCTGCACCGTGCGCGAGTGTGTCGAGTTGTAATCGCCGTCCTTGATCCAACCATCACCCATGATGATGTAGTCGCGCACCCAGCCCGCGGGCGGCGGAGGCTGCTCCGGAAACCTCAACGACATTTCATCACCCGAGGCCACGATCACGTAACGATCGTCGATCTCTCGCACGAGTTCGCCGACCTCACCGTGCCGGGTGTAGTAGCCCTCCAGATCGCGCCAAATCTGTTTTGTTGACAAAAGCCTGTTGTAATCAGGTACTTCAGGTGCGCCGGCGTCCGGCCGATTAATTACCGAGTAGCCGCGGTAATGAAGGTCAACGCTTGCAGGCGCTAAGCGTACCATCTTCACGTCGGCATCGGGTAGACCCCTCGCCCATTCAAGATGATCCCAATAGATTTCGAGGTTGGTTCTGATGCGCACGCGGCGCGGCGTTCCGGGCTTAAAAACGTCCGTGAGATTGAATAGAACGGTCTTCTTTCTGCCGGCCGGAAAGCCGAGATTTTCCTGAGCGACTCGCCAACCGCCGTTCCCATCAGGCACTTCCAAACTCATCGGCCGTGCTTTCCAGCGAGTGCCTTGCGTGATCGCGACGTTGAGTGACGACTCGGTATCGTGAATCGAACCGTGCGCGATCAAATACAGCGGACCGCTCGCCGGTGCGTCATCACCGAGATCGACTTCGACATAATGATCGCGCGTGAGTCCCTGGTACTGTCCGCGGCCAAATGTGTCGAGCGCTTTGCCATCGAGTGCAGCGACCATCGCAGTAACGTCCTGACCGCTGTCGTCGATTGCTTGTTTGATCGGCCGCGGAGTTTCGACTGTCGTGAAGCCGAGTTTCGCAGGCGGTATGACGAAGCGTTCGTCGACGAAGATCTCGGTTCCGACCGGATGATCGATCGGCATGAGGCCGATGAAGTCGTAGTAATAAACTTCCCACAACTCCGCGGTGACGCGAATGTCGTAATAGCCATCGTGCGGAACGAGTTGGTCTCTTCGGATCTTGTACCACTCGCCAGTCGCGGCGATCTTCGCGGAACCGAGCGTGTTGATGCGCAGGCCGATCGCCGAACCCCACGGCACGGCGTCTTTCACAAACTCCATCGTCTTGCCGTTGTAAGCAAACAGAAACGGACACGACGCTTTCAGACGTTGTTCGGTGACGACTTCCTGATCGCCTTTGACTTCAAACTCGGCGCGCACCGTGCCGTTGGGCCACACGACGCGGATCACGTCGGCAGTTGCTTGTTCGCCGAGACCGAAGTGCAACAATGGACCAGTGATCGGTTGTTTCTGTACGAGCAGACCGGAGCGGATCTCCATCTCGCCGCCAACGCCGAACGGATTGATCCGCTGATCGCCAACCGCGTTACTGGCGCGCGGGCGAACGATCTGCCAGTGATAATTCTTTGTTCCTGTATTTATCCCTTCTACCGGAGTTCCGTTTACGATTCCTAACAAGTCCAGCCGCCCGTCGTTGTTCACGTCCGCAACGTCATAAACGTTTTCGTTAACACTCTTCGCGGCCACAAACTTCCCGTTTTCATCGCTCAGCAGAACAGATGAGCCGACCACCAGGTCGAGCCCGCCGTTGTTGTCGAGATCGGAGATCCGAAACGCGAGCGGTTCGCTGGAAACGTTTTCAACCTTCGCGACTTCAGCAACGTCCCAACCCGCGCCGTGATCTTTATCCGACAGCCGCACCACAGCGCCATCAGCGCGCACGATCGCGATATCGAGCACACCGTCGTTGTTCAGATCCGCGACACTGATTACCCGTGCCGGGCCGGTGTCGAAAGCAAACGGTACTTCGCGCTTGCTGAACTGTCCCTGGCGTTCATTACTGAAGATGTGTACGAGGCGAATCTCGTCGATGAACGCTGCATCGGGATCGCCGTCGGCATCGAAGTCGGCCCACGCAAAACCGGTCGCTCCCGAAACGCCTGCGAATGGTTCAACGTTTAGGAACGTGCCGTCGCCGTTGTTGCGCAACACGATCACGTTGCCGCGTCGCGCGCCGAGCACGATGTCGAGATCGCCGTCGGCTTCAATATCCGCAGCCCACGCGCCGCTGTAGTCGCCGTTGGTCACCGTGGCAGGCAGTTTCGTCTCCGCGGTCACGTCAACAAACGCCGTCGGACTGTCCTGCCGAAACAGACGCACGCCACCCGCACCGGCCAACACAAGATCGGTCTTGAAGTCGTAACTAAAATCGATCGCCAACACACCGTCCGGCGCAGGCGGCGTATTCGCCGCGCCACCGGGGAACGGCAGCGTCGCCCCACTCGCCAACCGAACCTCATGCGCATTCGCTTTCGCGACAACCGGCGCACCCGATCCGCTCAACGCAATCGCCCCAACCCAAGCTACGTTCCCGTTTTTGTTCGCGTCCGTGTTATCCGTGTCCGTCCGTGGCTCAAATTTAAGATCTGTATCCGCGGCCGCGGTCTTGAACACGGGCGCTTCAATTTTCAAAAAGCTCGTGAACGGCGTCGCCTCTTCACCCGGCGGCGGTTTGATCGCCGCGAGACTGCGCCGGTACTCCGGCATGCGCATCAACACGTTTCGCAAAAAACTCGTGCGCGTCGCCGCGCCGCGCAAGTCGCCACTGTTTGCGGCTTGCGAAACCGCATTCACCTGCTCCTTCACTTCATCGGGCCACGAAGACGATCGCGCCGTGAGCTTCGCCACAGACGACTTCAACGTCTCGTTGTCGCCGCGTTTGGCCGCCACACGGCTGAGTTCCACCAACGCCGCCAAATTGTCAGGCTGTGCGGAAAGGATCTGATTGATGAGACGTTGAAACTCTTCCTCGTTTCCTTCGCGCTCGACTTCTTCCGCGAGTTTGTAAGTAGCGATCGAGTTCTTCGGATTCAACTCCACGGCCTTGCGCAACGCCGCGATCGCCTCGGCAGTTTTTCCGCGGCTGCTCTCGAGCAAACCAACGAGGTAATAGATGTCGCTGTTGTCGGACGCGAGCGAACGTGCGCGCTCGATTCGTTCCGCCGCGGTGTCGAAGTTTCGCTGCCGCAACGCGAGCACGCCCCAGTTGGCCCAACCGGCAGGCTCGGCCGGGGCGAGTTGCGTAAACTGCGCGAGCTTCTCGTCCGCCTGCACGTCGTGACCGACTTGGAGGGCAGCCAATCCGATGTAAAACGTGCGCACGATCTCGTTGTATTGCGGCGACGATCGTGTGGGCAGCGTGCTTGAAGGACGACAGGAACCGGCCAAAACTACACTGACCAGAACCGCCAGCAGGACAAAAATCCGTGTAATCTGTGGTTGACTTTGAAGCGTTCGCATTTATATTCGAGACACTTATGCAGAAGTTCAAAACTGGTGTTTTATTGCTGGGCTTCCTGATCTGCTCTCTTACCGTCGCGTCATTAATAAAGCCAACGTCGGCTCATCGTCAAAACCCGCCCGCGAAAACGAACGCGCGCGAAGACGCTTATCGCGCGAATAATCTGGGCGTCGCGCTGCTGGAACAGTTCAAGTTTAAAGAAGCGGCGGACGCATTCAAACGCGCGTTGCAGCTCGCGCCCGATCTCGCTTTGGCGCGCATCAATCTCGGCATCGCACTCTTCAACGTACCCGATCTTCCTGCCGCGCAACGTGAACTACAAGCGGCCAGCACGGCCGCGCCCTCCGCGCCGCAACCGCCTTACCTGCTCGGTCTCGCGGCGAAGACGCAAAACAAACCGGAAGAAGCAATCGCGTATTTTCAAAAAGTGCTGCGCGTCGACGCGAACGACGTCGGCGCGAATGTAAACCTGGGCCAACTCTACGCGCAGCAGCGCAAGTATCCGGAAGCAGTCACTGTGTTGCGCACCGCGATCGCGGCCGAACCTTACAACGCCACCGCACTCTACAATCTCGGCACCGCTTTGATTCGCGCCGGCCAGCGCGAAGAAGGGCAGAAAGTCATCGCACAGTTTCAGGAGTTGCGTCAACGCGGCAGCGGCACCACGCTCGGCACGAACTATCTCGAACAGGGTCGTTATGCGGAAGCAGTTGCGTCAACGGGCGCGGAACCGGAACTCGTCGACAAGAACACACCGAAGGTTGTTTTCACTAACGCGACCGCGACTGTGTTGCCTGGCGATCGCGATTGGGCGCCCGCGGATGTGAAAGACGGCGGCGCTGCTGTGCTGTTTGATTATGACGGCGACGGAGATCTGGATCTGCTCGAAGTCGCAGGTGGCAAACAACGTCTCATGCGCAACGACGGCGGCAAGTTCGTTGATGTAACGACGGCCTCGGGTGCGTTAGCGAAAACTTCAGAAGGGATCGGCGTTGCGGCCGTCGCGGGCGACTACGACAATGATGGCAAACCCGATCTGTTCATCCTGCGCTCAACCGCCAGCGCGCTTTATCACAACGATGGCAACGCCTCGTTCTCCGATGTAACCGCAGCTTCGAAGATTTCGATCGGTTCGTCTTCATCCCGATCGGCGGCCTTCGTAGACGTGGACCACGACGGCGACCTCGATCTCTTCACTGGCGCTGTTCTCTTGCGCAACGACGGTGACAAGACGTTCTCCGATCAAACCGCAGCCGCAAAACTCACAGACAAGATCGCCGCACGCGCCGTCGTGCCAACCGACTTCGACAACCGCCGCGATATCGATCTACTCGTCGCTTCAGGCGAAAAGATTTCTCTGTACCGCAACCTGCGCGACGGCACGTTTCGCGACGTCGCACAGGAAACCGGACTCGCCGCGGTCGAAGGCGCCGCCGTGATTGCCGCGGGCGACGTGAACAAGGACGGCTACACCGATTTTTATTTTGCCAACGGCGGCAACAATCGCTTTGCTCTCAGCGACGGTAAGGATCGCTTCCGAATCACGCAGGCGCCCGGAGCAAGTGATGCGGCACAGTTCGTTGACTACGACAACGACGGACTCCTGGATCTCGTCGCAATCGTCGACGTGAAGTTGCGAATTACGCGCAACGCCGGCGACTCATGGATCGACGTTACTCCCACAGCCGCTCCTGACAATGTTGCCCAGCGTGGTCCACAGGGGCGAGTGCTGCTTTCGGGCGACATCGACGGTGACGGTGATACTGATTTTATTTTCGGCACACCCGGCGCGGGCTTGAGCTATGCGCGAAACGATGGCGGCAACGCGAATCACTCGTTGCGCGTCAGTCTCGCGGCGAAGGTCAGCAATCGCAGCGGCGTCGGATCGAAGATCGAGATTCGCGCCGGCAGTCTCGCGCAAAAACTCGAAACCTATTCGGCGTTTCCCGCGCCCGCGCCTGCGGATCTCGTCTTCGGTATCGGCAAACGGACGAGCGTCGATGCGGTGCGCGTGTTGTGGCCGGCGGGAATCGTGCAGGCGGAAACAGAGATCGCCACCAACAAGCCGCTCGCGCTCACCGAACTCGATCGCAAACCGTCGTCGTGTCCGTATCTCTACGTTTGGAATGGCAAGAGCTTCGAGTTCGTCACCGACTTCATGGGTGGCGGCGAGATGGGCCACCTTGATGCGCCCGGCACTTACAACATGCCCGATCCGGACGAGTACGTGCGCATTCCCGGCGAGCTTTTGAAAGAGCGAAATGGTCGTTACGAGTTGCGCGTCACAAATGAATTGGAAGAGGCGATCTTTTTCGATCGCATGCAACTCGTTGCCCTTGCGCATCCGAGTGACACGGAGGTTTATCCGAACGAAGGGTTAACCGCACCTCCGCCGCAGTTCAAGCTTTATACAACGCGTGATGCGAAACCACCTCAGAGCGCCGTCGACGACCACGGGCACGACGTGTTGGATAGGATTTTGCGGATTGATCGCGAATATCCCGATGATTTCAAGCTTCACAATATTCGTGGGTTCGCGGATGAACATAGCTTAACGTTGACATTGCAGCCCGGCAAAAGCACGAGGTTGTTGTTAACCGGTTGGACTGATTACGCGTGGTCCAGCGATAACCTCGCGGCTTCGCAAAGCGGCAAATCGCTTTCGCTGCCCGCACTGCAAGTGAAGGATAAGCAGGGTCAGTGGAAGACGGTCATTGAGAACATCGGTATTCCCGTCGGACGGCCGCAAACCATCGTCGCGGATCTCACCGGAAAGTTTTTAAGCGCGAGCCGAGAGGTACGGATCGTGACGAACATGCGCATCTACTGGGATCAGATCCTCGTTGACACGTCTGATGGCAACGCTGCGACGAGGTTAACCAGACTGTCGCCAACCGTTGCCGATCTGCGCTGGCGTGGTTTCTCGCGCGAGTATTCGCCGAATGGACGCGAACCGATGACCTACGACTATTCCCAAGTCTCGTTCACGTCGCCGTGGAAAGTCATGACCGGACGTTACACACGCGAAGGCGACGTGCGCGAACTGTTGTCTGCCACAGACGACATCTTTGTCATCTCGCGTCCCGGCGACGAACTGATTCTCTCGTTCGACGCACGCAAACTGCCGCCGCTGCCAAAGGGGTGGAAACACACGTTCCTGCTTTACGCGGACGGCTTTAGCAAAGAGATGGACATCAATTCCGCGAGCCCGGATCAGATTGGACCACTGCCGTTTCACGGCATGAGTAAATATCCGTACTCGTGGCCCGAACGATACCCTCTGACGCTTAAGCGTCAGAGGTATTTGGAAACTTATAACACGCGCATCGTGACTTCCCAGGTAGACAGGATTGCCGGACTAACAGGACTTAAACCGTGATCAGATATTCAGTAGCAGCGTGCCAGACAGACAATTCAAACCCGACCGATCGCCGCGGCATGCGCGCCAACACCGATCGCATTCTCTCGCTGATCGATTCGGCGGTGATCGGCGCTTCGCCGTTTCTGCCGGTGCGACTCGTCGTGTTCCCCGAGTTTGCTCACGCGGCGCCGGTGTTCGAAACGGCGGCTGAGTTGATCGAAAAACTCGCGATCCCGATCCCCAACGAGCACACCGAGCGGCTGCAACAAAAAGCCAAAGAACACGACATCTACATTCAAAGCGGCTCGATGCTGGAAGTCGATCCCAAATGGCCGGGTCACGTTTTCAACACGACGTGCCTGATTGGTCCTGAAGGCGTGCTTTACAAGTATCGCAAGGTCAACACTTGGCTGCCTTTCGAAGTTCACACGAGCCCGCACGATCTTCCTGATTACGACGAACCGCTTTTCCCCGTCGCGGACACGCCGATCGGAAAACTCGGCTGTGCGATCTGTTACGACTGGTTGTTTCCCGAAGCAATGAGACAGTTAACGGCAAACGGGGCGGAGGTCTTGATTCGCGTTTCGGCTTACATGGACCCGTGGGGCGCGACCGAACCGATGTCGTGGTGGACCATCGTCAACCGTTGCCGCGCACTCGAAAACCTCGCGTACGTTGTCGCGGCGAATCAGGGCGCGAGTTTGAAACACTATCCGCCGTACTCATGGCCGGGCGGCAGTCAGGTCGTGGATTTTGATGGACGATTGTTGGCGGAAGCGTCACCTGGACCAGGCGAGCGAATCGTAGTCGCGCCGATCGATATCTCCGCGCTGCGACACGAGCGTGCGACGCGCCGCGGGCATATGATGTTGGGCCACCTGCGGACGGAGGCGTACCCGGTCTACAAAGAACATTTTTATCCGCCGTTAGATCTTGATAAAGATTCGACGCCGATAAAGTAGCCACATAAAAAAGAAACACACCAACACGAAGCAGATCGCAAATGCTAGCGAAGCGTTGAGGGGCGACGTCCACGACGCAAACAGGTGCGCGTAGATCCAACCGCCAAGCGAATCGCCGCCGACGTTGATCACGCCAAGCAGCACCGCGATGATGTCGGCGAGGATGTACAGCGCGATCGCGTTCAGGCCGAAGATCTCAAACGGCTTGGCCCAACGGCGATAGCCTTTGATGTCGATCAGCCAGTAACACAAACCCAAAAACTGTAAAGCCAGACCGCCGGTGAACATCACGTACGAGCTGGTCCACAGCGCTTTGTTGATCGGAAAGAACGCGTTCCAACCCCAACCGATTGCCGTCAGCACCGCGCCCGCGACAAACATACCGGCGACCTTTTCCATGCGCGTTTTATCGTTGCGCAACCAATGGCCCGTGAGTACGCCGATCAACGTTGTGACGAGTGCGGGTATCGTGCTCAACAATCCTTCCGGATCGTAAACCTTCGCCTGTGCCCACACGTGTTTGCCAAACACGACGCGGTCGATGAACGATGGCAGGCTGCCTTCCTTCGTCAGATCCCCGGCCGCGAATCCCGGGGCGGGGATAAATTTAACTAAGATCCAATAAACCAACAGCAACGCGATTGCGATCCCGATCTGTGTTCGCCAACGCGTGTTGAGAAAAATGATCGACGCAAAGAAGTAACAGACCGCGATGCGTTGCAACACGCCGGGAATGCGCAGCTCCGCCAGAGAAAAATACGGAAGAGCATTAAGAACCAGACCGATTCCGAAAATAATCAAAGTCCGCTTGATGATCTTCAAATAGAGATCGCGTTTGCTGCCGCCACTCTCGACGCGATTGCCGAGCGCTAACGTGATCGACACGCCGACGATGAACAGAAAAAACGGAAACACCAGATCGGTCGGCGTCCAGCCGTGCCACTGTGCGTGCTCGAGCGGCCAGTAGATGTGTTCCCAGGAGCCGGGATTGTTGACGAGCACCATTCCGGCGATCGTGATTCCGCGAAAGACGTCAAGGGAGAGCAGACGGGATGTTGGCATCGGCGGCGGATTCTAGCACAATCAGGGGGCCACGAAGAGGCACAAGAAGCACAAAAGGCACAAGAGAGGAAGACAATGGAGAAAAGAGTAACGCCGATGATCCACGTGCCCGATGTGCGTGCGACCGTCGAGTGGTATCAGGGCGTCGGGTTCGAGGTCGTCAATACCTACGGCGATGGAACAGGTGAGAATTTCAGCTTTGCGATGGTGTCGTTTGGCTCGACCCGGGTGATGTTCAATTGTGACGGCGAGCCCAGCGACAAGCACCGGCGCGAAGTCGATCTGTACGTTTACACCGACAACGTCGACGAGCTTTACGAGACGTTGAAAGACCGCGTCGACGTCATCGACGCACCGTGCGACAGGTTCTACGGCATGCGCGAACTGATCATTCGCGATCTCAATCGCTTCTGGATCACGTTTGGCCAGGAGAGTCTGCACACGATGCTGATGGGCGGGATTTACGAAGGTGATACTGAACGTGTGAAGAAAGCACTCGACAGCGGCGCGGTGAAGCCGGTCACTCTCAACGTCGCGCTTGCTTTCGCTTCAGTCAGGGAGAAAAGTAATCCACAGATCGTAGAGATGCTCACAGCGGCAGGCGCGCAGCCGTTGCCCGAAGTTGATCTCGCGACGCTCGAGTCTTACGCCGGTTCGTACAAAGGCGAACACGGCGCCGCTGCTGAAGTCACGGTGAAAGATGGGCGGTTATTTGTCACACCGGCTGGGGATCAAACGATGAGTTTGTGGCCGTTGGACCAGCGCACTTTCACGCCCGTTGCGATGGCGGGTGCGATGCTGACGTTCGTGGTTGAAAATGGAAAGACCCTCGGGCTCATACTGAACCACGAGGGCCACCCGTTAACACTCAAAAAATTTTGAGTATCACCCGACTACCGTGAACCCGGCGCTGGTTTGCGCGGCAGCTTCTCGTCGCGCATCGCCGTTTGATAGACAAACGCCGCCATGATCGTCGCCGCCTGTTTCATGTCGTCCGCCTGAATGCGATCGAACACGTCCTGGTTCGAGTGGTGCGTGCGCGTGTCGTATTCAATCTCGTCCTGGATGAACTGAAATCCCGGCAGACCAATCCCGTCGAACGCGAGGTGATCGGTGCCGCCTGTGTTTGAGATCGACAACGTCGCCGCGCCCATGTCTCTGAACGGCGCGAGCCATTGACGGAAGAGACCGCGCACGCCTTCGTTGCCTTGCAGATAAACGCCGCGAATCTTGCCGGTGCCGTTATCGAGATTGAAGTACCCGCTGAACTTTTCGTAGTCAGCTTTCTTCACAAGTGTTGGCATGGCCTGCTGCGCGGACCCGTTGCCGTTTCCGGCGCCGCCGCCCATCGTGTTAGTGCTCGCGCCGCCCGTTGCGGGTACGGCCGAAGTTGATGCCGGCGGTGTTTGCATGCTGCCGAAGTGTTCGGCCACGTAAGCTCGCGAACCGAGCAATCCCTGTTCTTCACCGCTCCACAACGCGACTCTGATCGTCCGTCGCGGTTTCAAACCGAGTGCTTGAATGATGCGCACGGCTTCCATCGCCACTGAAACGCCCGCGGCGTTGTCGGTTGCGCCGGTGCCGGAATGCCACGAATCCATGTGCCCGCCGACCATCACGATTTCGTCTTTAAGATCGGTGCCGGGAATCTCGGCGATCGTGTTGTAGCCCATCAGATCCTGGTCTTGCCATGCGACGCCGAGATCGACAGTCATCTTCACGGATTCGCCTGCCTGGATCATGCGCACCATGCGATTGTAGTGTTCGATCGCGACGACGAGTTGCGGAATAACTTTCGGAGCGCTTTTGTCGTAAGGCCCCATTCCACGGCCGGTTGGGTTTGGGTTTGCGTCCTGCGCAGGCGGAACTATGGAAGCTGCGCCAACGAAGATCGTGCCGCCGTCGCCGCGGCCGGGATCGATCAACATCGCCGCGCCTTCCTGATCGAAGAAGCGCATCTTTGCGTTAGCAAACTGAAGCGCTGCGCGGAATGCGTTGTTGCCGGCGTTGAAGTTGCGGCCGGGACCAGACCGTGGTTCAGGCGCGTCCGCGAGTGTCAGCAGATCTTTTTCGTTCAAGCGTGTACCGAGAGCGTCGAAGTGCGCCGGCACTTCGCGCAACGCTGAAGTCAACACGATCTTGCCTTTGAGCTTGCCCGCGTACTTTTGGAGATCCGCCTCGGTGCGCGCGTCGAAGTAGACGACGTCTGTGGTGAGCGGACCGCTGGTGCCGGGCGACCACGCTTTGGGATACGCGATGATCGGAAAGGCGGTTGGCTCGCTGACCTGCGCGGAAAACTTCTTCAGCGTCCAGCCTCGGCCGAATGGACCAAACGCTTCGAGGTGCGCGTTCTGCAAGCCCCACTTGGTTAACTGATCTTTCGTCCACTCGTTGGCGCGCTTCATGCCGGGCGACGCAGTTAAGCGTGGACCGATCACGTCGCTCAGGTAACTCAACGTCTGCATCACTTGCGAGCGATTCATGCCTTCGTCCTTGATGCGCGTAACTGGATCGTTTGGATCGGGCGCGGGGGTTTGCGGCGTAGTGCCGCTGGAAGGTTGGGCTGCGGGCGTTTGCGCGAGCAGCGTGGCCGGTGACAAGACAAAGGTCAAAAGCAGCACTATTGCTGCATAGCGCCGAACAATCATTGTGGGTCTCCTCGAATTGTAGGTTTTCACTGAGACTGGACTGAAGTGCTAATACTGCACCCGCTTGCGTCAGGTTGCAAGCGGGGACTCGCAGGTTGGGTCTGAACAATGCGCCAACTTCGTTGTTTGATATCCCACCGACGCAGTCGGTGGTACCTTTCAGACTCGACCTACAAAACGCCCACGACGACGGGCAATCCCACCAACGAAGTTGGTGGATTCTTCATATGAGTGGTACTGGTAGGTCGAATCTGAACAAACCACCGACTACGTCGGTGGGATTCAAACAAAGGCTCAGGTCGCGGGGGAGCGCGTGGGCCGCGTCGTCGGTGGTTTTACGATCGGCTCCGCCGCTTCGTTGGAGCGATAGCCGCACGCTTCGTCCGCGCAGTAGCGGAAGGTTCCCTGCTTCTTCGTCGTCTTTTCGAGGAGAAACGGCGCGTTGCACTGCGGACACGTATCCGAGACGGGCTTGTCCCAGTAGACGATGTTGCAGTTTGGATATTCGGAACAGCCGTAAAACGCCTTGCCACGTTTCGATTTCTTCACCACGATCTCGCCCTTGCAACCCGGGCGAGGACACGAAACGCCGACTGTTTCCTGCTTGATGTATTTGCACTTCGGATAGTTCGAACACGAGATGAACTCACCAAAGCGTCCGAAACGTTTCACGAGTTGCGCGCCATCAACCGGGCACTTCTCATCGAGCGGCACAGGCGGCGGCGCGGCCACGCCGGTCTTTCCGATCTTGCGAATGTTGCGACACTCGGGATAACCAGTGCAGCCGAGGAACGGTCCAAAGCGTCCGCGCTTCATCTGCATCGGCTTCCCGCAAAGCTCGCAAACTTCAGGCTCGGCCTCTTCGCCATTTGCACCCGCTTCCGCGGTTGCTCCTGCGCCGTCAGCACCAGCGGGCGTCGCCGGCTCCGCGTCGCGCGTGGCTTCGCAACTAAGACATTTCAGATACGGACCGAAGCGGCCCCACTTCTGCACCATACCCGGCGTGTTGCACTTCAAACACACCTCTTCGGTCGGCACGTTCTTCTCTTTAATGTCCTTGATGTAAGTCTGAAACTCTTTCAGATCACCTTCAAACTTCTTGTAGAACTCGCGCAGCGCCTTGGTCCACTCAAGCTTCCCGTCCTCGATCTCGTCGAGCTCTTCTTCCATGCGCGCGGTGTACGTCTCGTTGAAGAGATCGTCGAAGCCGCCTTCGATCAATAGATCGTTAACGGTCTTGCCAAGCGCAGTCGGATGAAAACGTCCCTGAAGCTTTTCAACGTACTCGCGATCCTGAATCGTCGACATGATCGCCGCGTACGTCGACGGCCGGCCGATGCCTTTTTCTTCCAGCGCCTTCACGAGCGTGGCTTCGGTGTAGCGCGGCGGTGGCTCTGTGAAATGCTGTTCGGGCGTGATCGTGTTGAGTTTCAGCGTCTCGCCTTGCTCAACCCGCGGCAGACGGAGTTCGGCCTCGTCATCGTCTTCGGTCTTCTCGTCGCGGCCTTCCTGGTAGATCTTGAGGAAGCCGTCAAACTTCTGCACCGAACCGGTCGCGCGGAAAATGAAACGTCCGGCCTGAATGTCGATCGTCGTTTGATCGAAGATCGCCGCAGTCATCTGCGACGCGACGAAACGTTGCCAGATCAAACGATAAAGTTTCAGTTCTTCCGGTTTGAGATACTGCGCGAGCGATTCGGGCGTGCGTGCGACTTCTGTCGGACGGATCGCTTCGTGCGCGTCCTGTGCGTCTTTCTTCGAACGATAGTGAACAGCTTTCTCGGGCAGGTAGTTGTTGCCGTACTGCTGATTGATGTAGTCGCGCACTTCGCCGAGCGCGGCGTCTGAAACGCGCGTCGAGTCAGTACGCATGTAGGTGATCAAACCGACAGAGCCTTCAGAACCGAGCTCGATACCTTCGTACAGCTTCTGCGCGATCATCATCGTGCGCTTGACCGGGAAGCCGAGTTTGCGCGACGCCTCCTGCTGGAGTTTTGAAGTGATGAACGGCGGAACCGGATTTCGTTTCCGTTCCTTGGTCGTGACTTCGTTGACGACAAACGACTGCTGTTGCGCTTCGTTTACGTACCCGTCCGCTTGCGTCTGATCCTGAATCAGGATCTCGCTCTTCTTGAGCTCCTGATCGAAACCGCTCGTCTTGACTGTTTGCTCGCCGACTTTGAAAAGCCGCGCGTCAAACGCCGGCGGTAGGTTTGCACTGAGATTTGCGCCGATGGTCCAGTATTCGGTTTTGACAAACTGCTCGATCTCGCGTTCGCGTTCGACGACCATGCGCAGTGCAACTGACTGCACGCGCCCGGCGCTCAACCGTCCACCGATCGTGCGGCACAGCAACGGCGAGACTTTGTAACCAACTAATCGATCGAGCACACGTCGCGCCTGTTGCGCTTCAACAAGGTTCTCGTCGATCTGTCGTGGATCTTCAAACGCCGCATTCACCGCGCGCTTCGTGATCTCATTGAACATCACTCGGTACGTCGGTTTCGCGGGACGCTTCGGCACGATCTCTTCAGCCAAGTGCTGACAGATGGCTTCGCCTTCACGATCCGGGTCAGCCGCGAGATAAATCGCTTCCGCTTCTTTCGCGGCCTTCTTCAGTTCCGCAACGATCCTCTTGTTGTTACGTTTCTTCGAATCGGGAATGATTTCGTAGGTGGGTTCGAAGTTGTGTTCGACGTCTACGCCGAGTCCTTTAGAAGGCAGATCTTTAATGTGGCCAATCGAGGCTTTGACCAGATAGTCTTTTCCTAAGTACTTGTTAATTGTCTTCGCCTTTGCAGGCGATTCAACGATTACTAAATTTTTCGCCATTTATAGTCTTCTCACAAAACATCTGCCGGGCAGTGCGCGCACCAGCTCTCGCATTTCCAACGCCAACAACGCCGCCGTCAAATCCGAAATCGGAAGTTTGCTTTTATCAACCAGCCAGTCGACGTGCGCCGGACTGTCGTGACTCAATAAGCGAAACACCGAAGTCTCACTCTGCGACATTCCTTCCGGCACGAACGCCAGCTTCTCTGCCAACGACGGCTGCGCGCGTGTTTCCGTAAACGGCGGCGGCAATAACCTGGCGGCAAGCTGCTGTGGCAGTTCCTCGGCAATGTCTTGCCACTGCTGCACCAGCTTCGCGCCCGCACCCTTGATCAGGTAATTCGTGCCGAACGAGTTTCGGGAAGTGATGTTTCCCGGTACTGCGAAAACTTCCCGATTCTGTTCCATCGCCAACCGCGCAGTTATCAAAGAGCCCGAATTCTCGGCAGCTTCCACTACCACGATGCCTAAACTCAGTCCGCTAATGATGCGGTTACGGTACGGAAAGTTTTCCGAGACCGGCGGCGTGCCTAGTGGAAACTGGCTGACCAGCGCGCCTCCGCCGGCCAGTATTTCATCCGCTAACTTCTTGTGATCGCGAGGGTAAACCTCGTCGATCCCCGTTCCGAGAACGGCCACCGTGCGCCCGCCGGCGTCTAACGCGCCCCGGTGCGCCGCGGCGTCAATTCCCCGTGCAAACCCCGAAACTACAGTCAATCCTCGCTGCGCCAGGTCGCGCGCCAGCATCATTGCGGCGTTCTGACCGTAGGTCGAACACTTACGAGACCCTACCACGCCGATACACGGCTGATCCAGACATTCCGCCCACGCACCTTTTACATAGAGAACAATTGGCGGGTCGTAAATCTCGCGTAAGGATGAGGGATAAACCCCGTCGTCCAACAGGAGAATGTCACCGCCGAGTTTTCTGACCGCAGCGATTTCGGCTTCCGCGGTGGAGCGCAAGGCGCGGGAAATAATGCTGTCAATCGCTTCTGGCGCGAGTCGCAACTGTTCGAGTTCGGATCGGGTGGCGTTGTAAACGGCCTGCGCCGAACCGAAGCGCTCGAGGAGTTTGGCAGCGGCGCGAGGACCGATGCCGGGTGTCATATTGAGCTCAACCCAATCTCTGATCATGTGAGGATATTCCCTTTTCTGAGCTTCGCTTTTGCTTACGTATCAACAATGCAAAGAACTGTTGTCCCCTTTACTAGGGCACCTGCGTGGCGGAGGCGTGTAGGAATCGAACCTACCTGAGCCCGCTCTCGCGGTCTCACTAACGGTTTTGAAGACCGCGCCATTCACCAGAACAGATTCGCCTCCCGCGAGGCCACAAACCCTACGCGCCCTCCGCCGGGACTGTCAAGTTCCGGGCAAACGCACTGGTTTGTCGTTTTAGTTTGCGCGAGTCAAACGCCGAAGGCGTTCACTAATTGGAGCCCAGCGTTGGAGCGCAGCGACAACGCTGGGTTATACATACAACTAAAGGTCAAACCCTGAAAGGGTTAGCGAACGCTTTGGCCCGAGTTTTCCCAACGCCTTCAGCGTTGGTATAACACTAATGTCGTGTACCCACGGTTGTCGCTTCGCTCCAACCATGGGCTGCGATTAGAGAACGCCTTCGGCGTAAGGACTCCGCAAAACGTTACCCCGCCCGCGTTGCATTCAGCCATCCCGAAATACTTCTCGAACTCCACCGATAAAACAGGCCCGTTTGACCTCAGCGCCATTCTCCTCTAAGATTCGAACGAACGTTCGAACTGGGACTAGTATAGAGGCAGGATGATCAACTTTCAAACGGCACCGGAGCGGTATCAACATTGGAAACTCGAGATCTCGGGGGCGGTCGCGACGCTCTCGATGGATGTCCAGGAAGACCAGACCTTAGCCGACGGCTACAAGCTCAAGCTCAACTCTTATGACCTCGGCGTCGATATCGAACTTGCCGACGCCATTCAGCGGCTGCGCTTCGAACATCCGGAGGTCGCGGTCGTCGTTATCACGAGTCTGAAGCCGCGCATTTTCTGCGCGGGCGCGAACATTTACATGCTCGGGACGTCGTCGCACGCGTTCAAGGTGAACTTTTGCAAGTTTACGAATGAGACGCGCTGTGCGATTGAAGACGATTCGAGGCATTCGGGACGGCGTTACATTGCTGCCCTCAACGGCACTGCCTCGGGTGGCGGTTACGAACTCGCGATTGCGTGCGATGAGATCTATCTCGTCGACGATGGGAACTCGGCGGTTTCGCTGCCGGAAGTTCCGCTGCTCGGTGTGCTACCGGGAACGGGCGGGTTGACGCGGCTCGTCGATAAGAGAAAGGTGCGGCGGGATCGGGCGGACGTGTTTTCGACGTTGGCGGAAGGGTTGAAAGGTAAACGTGCGAAAGAGTGGAGACTAATCGACGGTTACTTTCCCACGAGCAAGTTTAGCGAAGGGATTAATGCGAGAGTTGAGCAGGTCGTTGCCGCTCAATCAAAGGATGGATTGAAGGGCATCAAGCTCAATCCGCTTGAAATCCAATCAACCGACGATTCACGCAACTATCGTTACATCCGTCTACAACTACACCGTGAACAGCGCTACGCAGACTTAACGGTCGTCGGGCCGGAAGGTCCGCAGCCCACAACCGTCGAAGAAATTCAGGAACTCGGCGATGCGTACTGGCCGTTGCAAGCGTATCGCGAACTCGACGACGCGCTGCTTCACATGCGCGTGAATGAACCGGAGATCGGGTTGGTTTGCTTGCGCACGGAAGGTTCGATTGATGCGGTGCTGGAGATCGATAAGGTTTTGGCGGAGAACCGCGATCACTGGCTCGTGCGCGAGATCATTTTGAATATGGCGCGCGTGCTGCGCCGGCTCGATCTGACCGCGAAGAGTTTCTTTGCGATCGTTGATCCTCCGTCGTGCTTTGCCGGCAACTTGCTCGAATTATTACTCGCGTCAGACCGCAGTTACATGCTCATAGACGATCACAACTCAGTGGCCGTTTCGGAACTGAACGCCGGCGCACTGCCGATGAGTAACGGTCTAACACGCCTCCAATCCCGCTTTCTTGCTGAGCCTGAAAGAGGAGATCAAATCCTCGACGAGAAAGAACCGATAGGCACGGAAGAAGCAGAAGAGCTCGGACTGATCACTTTCGCACCCGACGATCTTGATTGGGAAGATGAGATTCGCGTCGCGATCGAGGAGCGTACGTCGCTCTCGCCCGACGCCTTAACCGGCATGGAAGCATCGCTTCGTTTCGCCGGTCCGGAAACACTCGACACGAAAATCTATGGACGTCTGACCGCGTGGCAAAACTGGATCTTCCAGCGCCCGAACGCCGTCGGACCAGAAGGCGCGCTCACAAATTACGGCAAACCGACGCAAGCGCACTTCGATTACAAACGAACTTAGGCCACGGATAAACACAGACATACACGGATATGAATTTATACGACCGCATTCCGAACAACGTAAATCTCTCCCAGGACAAGAAGCTTCAGCGAGCGCTCGAGAAGTGGCTGCCAAACTATCTCGACTGGTGGTGCGAGATGGGTCCCGACGGCTTTCAGCAAAAAGACGTGTGGCTGCGCACTGCGGTCGACGTCGGTTCCGAAGGCTGGGCGCACTTCGATTACGTGAAGATGCCCGACTACCGTTGGGGTATCTTTCTCGAACCAGCAAAACCCAACGCGGTCGTCGGTTTCGGCGACAACTACGGACGTCCTGCTTACCAGGAAGTGCCCGGCGAGTTTCGCAACTCGCTGCGACGCATCATCGTCACGCAGGGCGACACCGAGCCCGCTTCGGTCGAACAACAGCGCCAACTCGGCAAGACGTGTCCTTCGCTTTACGACATGCGTAATCTGTTTCAGGTGAACGTCGAGGAAGGCCGTCACCTGTGGGCCATGGTCTATCTGCTTCACGGTTACTTCGGACGCGACGGGCGCGACGAAGCAGACGCGTTACTCGAACGCCGCAGCGGCAATCCCGACAAGCCGCGCATCCTCGAAGCCTTCAATCAACCGTGCGACGACTGGCTCAACTTCTTCGCGTTCACGATGTTTACCGATCGCGACGGCAAGTATCAGCTTTCAGCACTCGCCGAATCGGGTTTCGAACCACTCGCGCGCACGTGCCAGTTCATGCTCACGGAAGAAGCGCATCACATGTTCGTCGGCGACACCGGTCTCGGCCGCGTTGTACGGCGCACTGCGCAGTTGATGAAAGAAGGCGACGTGCGCGAACTCGGCGGCATTCCGCTCGACATCATTCAGAAGTACATCAACTTCTGGTTCAGCTACTCGCTCGATCTCTTTGGCGGCGAGATCAGTTCCAACTCCGCCGACTTCTTCGCGGCGGGTTTGAAAGGTCGATACCAGGAGCAGAAGCAGTACACCGAGCACACGGCGGCGAATGAAGTCTTCACGATGCAGGTCGTCGAAGACAATCAGCTCAAGCCGCGCGAAGTGCCGCTGCGCAATGCGTTGAACGAAGTGCTGCGCACCGAGTATGTAAAGGATTGCGAAAAAGGTCTCGCGCGCTGGAACAAGATCCTGAATGAAGAGGGTCTAAGCGAACGGCTGTATCTTCCGAATCCGCGTTTTCATCGTCACGTCGGCGAATACGCCGGTCACACATTCGATCTGCAAGGCAACTTGATCGCGCGTGAGGAGTTTGAGAAACACAAATCCGAATGGTTGCCGACGATGGAAGACCGCGAATACGTGCGCAGCCTGATGCACCCGGTGACGGAGGTCGGCAAGATCGCCAACTGGATCGCGCCGCCCGCCGCGGGAATCAAAGGCAAACCGTTTGACTACGAATACGTGAGGCTCTGAACGTTGCAGGTTTCTCGTCACGATCAAAAGCTCGAGTTTATCCTGCGCACGGCCGCGCGCATCTTCGCCGAGAAGAGTTATCACTCGACTTCGATGCGCGACATCTCGCGG
>DATELP010000284.1:0-29572 GCA_035276425.1 Pyrinomonadaceae bacterium | reverse complement strand
GTCACGCATGCGTGATGGATCGCGTCTGATCTCATCGCCCGGCGGTTCGAGAAGAAAGGTGGGACATCCTTTCGCGATGTCCCAGTTGTAATCAACAAAGTGATGAAAGCTCGACTCCGCAACTGCCCGGCCGCAACGGTTCCCACTTCCATCAACGCTCCGATCGAGTGCGACGACGAGGTTGAAGTTGTGACCAGTTGCCTGACTTAATCCCGTCGCCACAACGCGCGCGTTCTCCGCGTCATCAGGCACCCCGACGCTGCCTTCATGCGGATGCGCCGGAAAATATTCAATCACCCCCGACGCATTCTCAGCGCTTCGCAACAACTCGTGCGCCGGTTCGACTGCTGTGATCCTCTGATAGTTTCCATTCGCGCCCGAATGATAATTGGGCCACGTGATGTCCTGATTATCCGGATCGTCACGAACGTGCCGCGACTCATCCGGATCCAGATTTCGCGAGTGAAAGAAGTGCGCGCCGCCGACACCGCCGAGAGTACAAAGCGACGATCCCAGGTCCTGGTGATCGCGAGTTGAGAGTATTCCTCCACCTCGTTTGTGAAAGCGTGTGATGCCTTCACAGTCGATCTTACTCAGGCCGTTTCCAGTGTCGACGGCAAACAGCCAGAGTTCGTCGAAGTTTGACTCATCGAGTGTGCTCAACAACGGATCGTTGCCCGCAGCGTCTTCCTCGCGATTCCGCGTCGTGACCTGGTAACGCGCTCTTCCCTGCTCGTCTTTAAGTGAGCTGAGATGATCGCGCAGTAAGGAAAACCTGTCGATATTCCAGTCGTCTTCAACCGCTGGAATCGTCGTTTGCAATAAGATCTGTACCGGATTATTCATGCCGGTACAGTCTACCTCTGTTCTGGCTCCCATTCACGCGGATACTGCTTTTTCACCTTTCACGAAGGCGAGCAAGTCGGCATTGATCACGTCTTTGTGCGACTGACACATGCCGTGAGGGTAGCCGGGATAAACTTTCAACTGTGCGCCCTTCACGATCTTCGACGACAGCAACGCAGCAGCCTGGATCGGCACGATCTGATCGTCATCGCCGTGCAGGATCAGTGTTGGTACGTCAAACTTCTTCAAGTCTTCAGTGGTGTCGGTTTCAGAAAATGCCTTGATGCATTGGTACGCTGCCGGAAAACCGCACAACATTGACTGTAACCAAAACGAATCGCGCAATCCCTGCGACACTTCCGCTCCCGCTCGATTCGCGCCGTAAAACGGTGCCGACAGGTCTTTGAAAAACTGCGAGCGATCCGCCTGAACACCCGCGCGAAGCTGATCGAAAACTTCGATCGGCGTGCCGGCAGGATTCGCTTCCGTCTTCAACATCAACGGCGGTATCGCACTGATCAACACGGCTTTCGCAACACGCGAGGTTCCGTGCCGTCCAATGTAACGTGCGACTTCGCCGCCGCCAGTCGAGTGACCGACGTGAATCGCGTCTTTGAGATCGAGCGCCTGGACCAATTCCGCAAGGTCGTCTGCATAAGTATCCAAGTCGTTTCCGTTCCACGGTTGACTCGAACGTCCGTGACCGCGCCGATCGTGCGCGATGCAGCGAAAGCCGCGCTGCGCGAGAAAGAACATCTGATCTTCAAACGCGTCTGCTGAAAGTGGCCAGCCATGACTGAATACAACTGGCTGACCGGTGCCCCAATCGTTGTAATAAATCTCCGTGCCGTCTTTGGTCGTAATCCTGCTCATAAAAAGAATGGCGCTCCTTCTAATTGAATTTTGCAGTATCATTGTTGCCGCATACGACCAATCTGCACATCCCGTGATTTGACGGTTTTTGACTACCTCGATAGTGGTAGTCGCAGAACGAAATACCGTGCGCTTCTCCCAAACGATCGCAGGCTTGCTGCTGGTTGTGTTGCTGGCGAACTGTAGCTGGCTACGCAACGACGGCAAGCCGTCCATAGAAATCACGAAAGTGCCGCCCGCGGACAAAGGCGGCGCGCAAACGTCGGACGTTATCAGCGGACGTGTGCGCAACGCGCGTCCTGAACATCGCATTGTTTTGTTTGCTCGCAGTGGTGGTGCATGGTACGTGCAACCCTACGCGGATCAACCGTTCACCACGATCCGATCCGATTCGACGTGGACCAGTCCAACCCATCTCGGCACTGAATACGCGGCGCTTTTGGTCGAACGCGATTACGTTGCCCGGACTTTCCTCGCGGAGTTGCCGCAACAAGGCAACGGTGTTGTCGCGATCACCGTCGTTGATGGCACACCGCCCTTCTGGCAACGGTGGTGGTTCCGTGGCGCGCTGTTACTGCTCGTGTTTTTTGTACTGTTTACGGCTTATCGTTGGCACGTGCGGCAGGTGCGGCATAAGCTCACGCTGCGTTTTGAAGAACGACTCGCCGAACGCACTCGCATCGCGCAGGATCTGCACGACACGTTGTTGCAGGGTCTGATGAGCGCGTCGATGCAATTGCACGTGGCGAACGATCACATAACAGAAGATTCGCCTGCGAAACCGCTCGTTAATCGCGTGATGCAGTTGATGGGACAAGTGATACAGGAAGGTCGCGATGCGGTCAGGGGGTTGCGCTCGACGAGTGGTAACACTGACGATCTGGAAACTGCGTTCTCGCAAATTCGACAACAGCTCGGCAATGGCGAGGTTAAGGATTATCGAGTGATCGTCGAGGGCAAGCCCGTGCAGTTGCACCCGATCATTCGCGACGAAGCATATCGCATCGGCCGCGAAGCGCTCGTGAATGCGTTTCGCCATTCTCACGCTGACACAATCGAAGTCGAACTCGAATACTCCACGAAAAACTTAAGGCTGGTCGTGCGCGACGATGGCGCCGGTATCGACGCGCAAGTACTGCAATCGGGAAGAGACGGACACTGGGGCCTCGCCGGAATGCGCGAACGCGCGGAAAGCATCGGCGCACGACTCAGGGTCTGGAGCCGCGAACATGCAGGAACGGAAGTCGAACTCGTGATCCCCGGACACGTAGCCTTTGCACCAAAGAAAGAAAAAGAATGAGTACCCCTATCAGAATCTTCAGTGTCGACGATCATCCCTTGCTGCGCGAAGGCATCGCGGCGCTCGTCAACAGTCAACCAGACATGGTCATCGCCGGCGAGGCTTCGACTGGCGCAGAGGCGCTTCAGTTATTCAAGCAACTGCAACCGGACGTTACGTTGTTGGACCTTCGTTTACCGGACACGAGTGGCATCGACATCCTCATCGCGATTCGCACGGAGTTTCCCGACGCGCGGGTGATCATGCTGACGACGTTTGAAGGCGACGTGGAAATTCATCGCGCGTTGCAGGCCGGCGCGCGTGGTTATCTGCTCAAGAACATGCCGCCGTCGGAGTTGCTCGACGTGATTCGCCAGGTCCATGCGGGGAAGAAACGTATTCCTCCGGCGATTGCTTCTCAACTCGCCGAACACATGAGTGACGAGACGCTGACGGAGCGTGAAATTGAGGTCCTGCGCGAGGTGGCCGGGGGAAACAAAAACAAAGACATCGCCAATAAGCTCTTCATCTCTGAAGAGACAGTGAAGGTCCACGTCAAACACATCATGGAAAAACTCGGCGCCGCCGATCGCACTCAAGCGGTGACGATAGGCGTCCGGCGCGGGATTATTCAGCTATAGGTCCGATAGGACCTATAACACTAAAGTGTTACTGAAACTTACGTCGATCTTTGGATTCAGGCTCCATTCAGCATCCGTAGAATTACGGAGGTGCAAATCTCACACTGAAGGAGCGTTGTTCTGCAAAAGCTGTTTTCTGCCTTTCCCAGCGGCTGGCCCGGCATTGGACTCCTCCTCTTGCGCGGGCTTGTTAGCTTCACGTTGCTAGCGCACACGGCGGAATACGTGGCGTCAAACAAAGTAAGTGCGCTCGGTTGGATCGTTGTGGCCGCAAGTGTGATCAGTGCGGGCGGCTTGCTGGTGGGATTGATGACGCCGCTGTTCGCGATCGTTATTACAATCGGCGGCGCTGCTCTCGCACTTTCGGGACTGTTCCAAACGTCGATCGAAACGATCGTCCTGGCGATCGCCGTTTGCCTTCTTGGACCAGGCGCCTTTTCACTCGACGCGCGCATGTTCGGCCGGCGCGAGATCCTTCTGCCAAACACGCACCACATTCACCGAAATCCCGACGCATAACAAAAAAGACATCACAGGCGGGCAATACCTGTGACGTCCTCTGTACTCAAAAGCGGGTGTCGGTTGTTTGTCTCTACTGGCGTTTTCTTCGCCGTCTGATAACACCACCCAAGCCTACGAGAGCAGTGCCAAGCAGCAACATCGTCGACGGTTCCGGTACTTCTGCTGTTGTACCCGGAGTGCCAACGTCGCTACCGGTACCGGGCGTATTCTGGAACCTCACAAAAATGGCGTTGCAGATTTCCTGCTCGGTGAAACCAGTGAAGGCGGCGCCTGAAACGATGAACGAAGCGCTTTCTCCAGGCGCTAAGCCATCATTAGGCGAACCGCCGTTGAAGTTACCGGAAGGACCGGTAGTGAATCCGAAGTCGAGCACTACGTTATTGAAACCCGCCGGCACATTACCGAGGTTTCCATCGGAGAAGTCGAAGTTCGACGTCAAACTCGGCGCCTGCATCCCCGTAAACCCGTTCAAGCCCGAGTTACCGCCATTCCCGACCGGTGGCAAGTCATAACCAATGCCTGTAATGGTCGAAGTCGAACCGGGTGACGTAATGTTCGATGTATTCGTGATTGTGAACGTGAAGGTGTTGGTCGCTGCGTTAAATTCGCAGGTCACCGAAGCAGTGGAGGCATTTCCGCTCCCCACTCCAACAACCGTGATGGTATCGGCATGCGCAGTGGCAGAAACTACAGCCAGAATGCCTACCGCGCTCAATGAAAAGAACAACTTTCGCAATCGGGACATTTTTCCTCCTTGTACCCTGAACCCTTGTACGTTACTCCCCAAACTGAAACCGGACTTTAGTAACGCGGCGGCAACCTCCCGCTACGCAGACCTGCAACTGGTCAAGGCCGTTTTACAACTTCTATCTGAGAGGTAGTGGAGGATAAAACGTCGCGTGAGGTTGATCAATACTCGCGATTGGTTGTTACACAAACTCAACAATCGGAGAACCGAAAACGGATAATGAAACGAGACTTCGGATCACGGCCACTGAATTACCTTGCCTTTCGGCGCGGCACTCTTAGCAGGCGAGATCATCTGCGTGCTCATTGGAGTGGCCGTCTTTGGTTTTGGCGCGACGGTTTGTGGGTTTGTTTTGACAGCAGGAGTTGCAACAGGTTGAACGACTGCGCTTGCAGCAACCGGCGGCGTCGACTCTTGGACGACGCGATGCGAAGCGCGGCGTGATGAATGCGAACCTGGCTTTCGGTTGATTGTTGGCGTCGCGTTCTCAATCGTGTTGTTTGTTTCAGGCGCAACAAACGAAGGTGCGGCAACAACCGGCGCAGCAGGAGACTGAACTTCGGAGCTTGAACTGTTCTGCTGATTTGAGCTTGGTCCTTCTACATTGATCGTTGGTGCTGAAGACGCCTTGGCGTGTGTCGCCAAATTCCCGCCGTTGCGCGCCTGCACGCCACGCAGAAGCATCACCCCAACTACACCAGCTACGATCAGTATGGCAATGGCTGCAATGCGAAACGCCAGTCCCGTCTTGATTGCTTTCAATCGTGTCAGAAACGCAGATCGTGCATTGAATCCGCCGCGTGGCGCTTCATGCACCAAATCCCAAATCTCGGGCGGATCTTTCAGCGTTCTAACTTCCGCGGCTTTCATTACAGCGCGCGTTACAGGAGCCGTCGAAACGGGAGCAGGTGGCGGAACAGCGGCCGGTACCGCTCTGATCGGCGCAGGCACCGGTTTCGCAACCGGCTCCTGCGTCCTCTGCGGCAGCGTTGGCTTCTCGAGTTGATCTACGACTTCATTGAACGTTCGCGCCGTCGCCCACATGTGCGGCGACGTGTCGGAACGCGTTGACGCCTGCGAATCCGCGCCGTGTTCCATCAGCGCGCGGACGATTTCAGTGTGACCAAAGAACGCCGCGAGTGCGAGCGCGGTGAATTTATCGTTGCGCTTGATGTTCGCATCGGCGCCGCGTTCGAGCAGCGCACGAACCATCTTCACGTGACCGTACTGCGCCGCGCGCATTAACGC
Organism: Pyrinomonadaceae bacterium; assembly: GCA_035276425.1. Classification (GTDB taxonomy): domain Bacteria; phylum Acidobacteriota; class Blastocatellia; order Pyrinomonadales; family Pyrinomonadaceae; genus PSRF01. Next base: position 23,415 of record DATELP010000284.1, on the reverse strand, counting down.
GGTTACACCGTGTTCGTTACGCGCATTGATGTCTCGCACGCGCGGTAACACCGACGCGAGTTCGTCAACGTCGCCGTTCTCCGCAATGCGCCACAAATCCAGCGTCGCGGCATCCGGCAAATAATCTATTTTCTTAATCGCGGACATTTATTTATCGATCGTGATCCGATCGCCCGGACGAACCTGCGGGTCGGGAACCTTTCCTGATTCGACGTCCTTTAACTTAATACGCGTAATGGTTAAAAATCCCCGGCCATCGTCGCGTCCGAGTCGCGCTTCCTTTGCTCTGGGCGTCACGCCGCCGGCGGCAAGCAGCGCTTGCGTCAGCGTGAGCCCGCGTCGATAGGTCTTTTCGCCGGGCGACTTAACTTCGCCGCCGATGTAAAGAAACTGCGTCACGTTTGCGAGCAACGTGATCACGTCGCCCGGACGAACCAGCAGATTCATTTCTCCCGGCTGAGCGAGATCGATGTCGTACGCTTCATTCGCTTCACTGCGAACTACCGTGACTCGCGCGGCTTCCGGCAGTGGCTGCGCGTCAGCCACCACGACGTAAAGCGGAATCGCTTCGCGGCGCAGGATCTTTGTTCCCGAATCCTTCACGAGACCGCTCACGAGAATCGTATGACTCGCGTAGTCGCGAACTGCCACGGACACATTCGGGCTCTCCGCCAATGCACGTCGCTTGAGATCGCCCTCGATGTTTGAACTTATTTCTTCGACGCTCAAACCGCCGACGTGCAAAGGCTCGGCAAGCAGCGGATGCTCCAACAATCCGCCGGGTGTGATGGTAAACAACGTGGACTGCGGCGCTTGTGTGTCGTTTATGCGAATGTCCAACACATCCCCTGGTCCAACACGATAGAGTTTGGTGAGGGCGAGCTCGTTAGCGGCGGCGTTTGTTTTGGCGCTGGAACTTTCTTTAGGCGAACTCTCGTTTGCCTCACTCTTTGGACTTTCTTTTACTTCGCTCTTTGCATCTCCGGGCGTTGTAACAGGCGGCGCGTCCGGTTTCGCGTTCAGTGCGATCTTTTCAGCAACCGGTTGACGCAGCGGTTCCGGTTTCGCCTGCGCGGCGGTCGTGTTTGGCGCGGGAGCGGCGCTTCTGGCAGGCGCAGGTGTTTCCTTCTTGCCGGTTTCGCGGGCCAACATGTCGCGCGCTTCTTCCATGCGATCCTGGGCTTCGAGATCGTGTGGATTCAGCTCGACCGCGCGCTTAAAACTGTCGATGGCATTCTGCCACCGGCGCATGTCGTAATACGCATGGCCGAGAGCGAAATGAGCGTCAGCAAACTTCGGATCGAGTCGTATGGCTTGTTGAAAAATCTGTGCGGCTTGCGAATAAAGGCCGGCCAAAGCGTACGTAACACCCTCGTTATACAGGCGTTTCGACTCTGAATAGGTGTCTTTCGAAGACGCGAATTCCTTGTGAAATCTGGTCTGGGCTGAAACCAAACTCGCACAAAGAGTCGAAAGCACCATCACCACGGACAGGACGAGTATTCTGAACATAGGAAGTCCCCTTGATCCGCACGAAGGTCGACGCACACAACGGGGGTTGTTGGACGGGGGGCTAGCCGGGCTAAGCGGGTGTGTTGCTTATACCACTTTTCACAATTCAATTCCACCTTTTGCATTGGTTACCTCAAGGTAACCTCTTGACCGGAGTTCACACTCAAAAATACCTTCTACTTATGCGCGCTAAATTAATCGTTCTAATCTGTGTGGTTTGTGTTTGTGCGTGGCCGGTTTCGGCTCAACAGCGAGATGGCAGCCGGGACTTCGACTTCGAAATCGGCACGTGGAAGACGCAGCTCAAGCGGCTCGTAAAACCATTATCCGGTTCAACGACCTGGGTTGAATACGAAGGCGTCACGAAAGTAACGAAGGTTTTTGCTGGGCGTGCGAATCTCGTGGAACTCAAGGCGACGGGTCCCGCGGGAACGTTCGAAGGCTTGAGTCTGCGACTCTACAATCCGCAGGCGAGACAATGGAGTCTGAACTTCGCGAATGTAAACTCCGGCGAACTCGTGCCGCCTGCGATCGGTGAGTTCAAAAACGGACGTGGCGAGTTTTACAACCAGGACACGTTGAACGGCCGATCGATTCTCGTTCGTTTCATTATTTCTGGCATCACGCCGAACTCGTGCCGCTTTGAGCAGGCGTTCTCAGACGACGGCGGGAAGACGTGGGAAGTAAATTGGATTGCGGTTGATACGCGTCTTAAAGAATAGATTCACTTCTTTTCGAGTGGCGCGAACTTCATCGGCGGCGCCGCGATCTTCGTCACTGTCACCGGTTGGCCCTTCAGAAACTCCAGCATTCCATCTTTGATCTTTGGCGAAGAGAGAAATAACGGATCGCTGTGTACGGCGCCTTCGATGATGATGTGCGTGCTGTTTGGAAAGCCTTTGCGGTACTCTTCCGCGTTGCTGATCGGCGTGCGCGCATCGAGCGTTCCACTGATGAAGAGTACAGGCACGTCGGCAGTCACGGGTGAACGAAACTGATCGCCCAAGTCGGGAGCTTTCCACTCTTCACAAATCTCGGGAAACGGAAAGTTCGAGATGTCTTCGAGCAGCGTTTCTTTTGCTTCGCGTGCGATCTGCTCGCGCCGCGCGGCCGTCTGCCCCGAAGCGCAATCCATCATGTAAGACATCGCTGAGCCGAGTTCCTGCCGCGAAGTGTTCAGCCACACTTGCGCCGGATTCGTGAAGTCGCCCTTCGACGCGCGATAAAACAGCGCGGGAAAGTTTGCGGTCACAGTCGTGCCGATGTTGTTGGCGACGATGTACTGCAAGACGAACTTGTTAACGATGACTTTCACGTTCTGCTTCGTGCGTGGATCCATGACTTCGACGGTCTGTGGTTGCGCGTCCAGACGATCGAAGACTGACTTCATCAAACCGAGAAAGTCAGGGATCTCTTTGCCGATCTCCGGATCGGCTTTTATTACCGCCGCGAGATCCTCGAGATGTTTCTGCACGTTGCTCGGAAGTTTGTAGGTGTGATCGGGACCTTCCGTGCCCGCGAGAATCGCCCGATGAATGCTCTGTGGATGACGGCGAATGGTCGCGAGCGCGAGATGCGTGCCGTAACTGATGGACCAGAGACTGATCTGCTTCACGCCGAGCGCTTTGCGTAGATCCTCGAGATCGTCCGCGCTTTCGTTTGTGTTGTAGCCGGTTAGATCGACGCGTTGAATGTCGCGCCAGTACTGGATGCAGCCGCGCGCATTTTTGCGCAACTCCTCCACGGCCGCCGCGCGCGAGGGCGCGACGTCGAGTGGCATTTTGAGTTGCTCGTAACAGCCGAGATTCGGTTTTGCGTAACCAGTGCCGCGCTGATCGAAGGCAATCACATCGCCAATCTCGCGCAACGCCATGAACAACGGAAAACGCGTTCCGGTCGCCGTGCCGATGCCCGATCCGCCTGGGCCACCGGCGAGATAAACGATTGGTGGCCCGGGATTCTTCGACGTGCTCTTGAAACGCACGAAAGCGAGTTCGATCAGGTTGCTCTTCGGATTGCTGCGGTTCTCGGGGACCAGTAGCGTGCCGAATTCCGAGTCGACCTTTTCACCCTTGAAGTTTTCAAACGTGTAGGGTTTGAGCGTCAGCGTGCCGGCTTTCTGTTGCGCCGCGATTGGAAGTGCGAGCAGCAACAGACAGAGCAGTAAATAGATCGTTTTGGAGTGCATCGTTATTCGCCTTCGATCTCGTCAATGGCCCACTGCGCTCGTGCGTTGACAAGCGGATCGTTCAGCGCCTGTTTCAACGACGGCAATGCTTCAGCGCTGCGGATTTCACCAAGTGCTTCGGCTGCACCACGCCGCACGTCAGGCCGAAGGTCTGACAGCAACACGTTGCACAGGGCGGTGACCGCGCGCGCGTCTTTCAGTTCGCTTAACGCCCAGACGGTTAATTCGCGGACACGCGCATCGCTGTCGGCGAGATTGGCAATGAGCCCCGGCACGGCGCTGTGGTTTCGCACTTCACCCAATGCGCGCGCGGCGGCCATACGCACCCACGCATCGGAGTCAGTCAGCAGCGAGATGAGTCTTGGCACGGCGCCGTCTCTATCGTTTGGCGGCATGTTGGTTAGCTCGCCGATGGCCCAGGCTGCATTGCGACGCACCGTTGCGTCTTCGCTGATGAGTTGATTCGTTAGCGGCTGAAACGCTGCGCGGCCCATCGAAGCCAGTGCGATTGCGGCTTGTTCGCCGGGTGAAGGCTGCTTGAACGTTTCCAGTGCCGGACTCCAGCGCCCAACACTCCAGCAATGCACGAGTTCGGTTTTTGTGTCGTCTCCCAGCATCGTGATGAGAAGTGGGATTTGTGCGGTGTCGCCGTTGCGGCCCGCGGCGCAAGCTGCTTCTGCACGTTGTTGCGCGCTAGAAGAGTCCAGCGATCGTTTGACGCGAGGCTCTTGAGTGGGGATGGTTTCGGCTTGTGCGACGGGCGGGTTGGGATTGACGACCTCGGCTGCGGATGGCGCCGCTGCTGCTGGCGACGTGAATACCGCGCGCGCTTCGGTTTTCAATTCGAAGGAAAACAACGACAGCGCGATGGCCGCGGTGCAAAGCGCAAACAGCGACACCGACGTTACTGCTTTGGCCATCGATCGACTCAGCATCTTCCGGTTGCTTGTTAATCGCATCACTCTCTCCTCCAGACTTCGGGCATCGAACATGCTCAACAGCAACGCCTGCGATCGCGCCTGGCTCGATATGTCCGCCGCCCACACGAGTGAGCGCGCGTAGAGTTTGCGCGGCAGCAAACGTTTGCTGACTAATTCATCGCACGCGAGTTCTCTCGTGCGATCGATCTGTTTTTTGATTAAGAACGCGAGCGGGTGAAACGAGATCGGAAGCAACGCCAGTTCACACAGTAGGTTGATAGGGTAATCGCGTCGCGCAACGTGGGCCATTTCGTGCCCTAACGCGGCCAGCAAACGCTCTTCACTGGTTAGACAAAACGCTGACGGCAGCACAATCAACGGTCTTCGCGCGCCGATCGTGTATGGCATCCGCGTGCTGCTCGACTGCACAACCTCAACCTTCTTTATCCCCAAGATCGCGCGGCAACGCCGTGCCACTGCTTCGGCTTCAGGCGTTAGCTCCGTGAGGTCCGGGCAGCTTCTCAATCTCTCTTTCTGCCGCCAAAAGCGAACCAGTCGAATCCCGCGCCATGCCAGGAAAAGTGCGTAGACAAACGTCAGCGACAGAGCGGTGAAGGAAGTACTGTTGACCACTCGCGTCCGGCGTTTAGTTAAGTTGGGAAGGGATAGATCGGGTTCGGGCGTTTGGGACGCTGAAGCTGTAGGCACGTGTGGGGGAGCGCTAATAAATACGGATTTTTGCGCTGGAATAGCGGGAGCCGCACTTAAGAGCGGGATAACGACGCACAAGATCAGAGCCGAGAGCCATAACAAGTGCCGATAACGCGCCGGCCCATTCCTGAGAAGAAGTGAGCCAAGCATCGTGATTGCCGCAATCGCAGCGATCTGCCAGGTCGCGTTGACGACATAGTTCAGGATGAAGTTGCTGACGAGTTCACTTGCGCTTGTCATCGTCCTCTTCCTCGACCAGTTGATGAAGCTTCGCGAGCCTGTCCGCCGTAAGGTGCTTTTCCTGCAAGAGGTTCAGCACCAGCCCTTCGGCGGAACCGCCAAACAGACGATCGATCAGATCGCGTACGGCGTGGCCGGTAAATTTTTTCTGACTGACTGCGGACCGGTAAACGTAAGCCTTGTCTTTCAGCGTGCGCTTCACGCGTCCTTTGCGATGAAGCACGGTGAGCATGGTCTGAACTGTCGTGTAGGCAAGTTCGCGTTTTAGTTGGCGCTGTACGGTCTGGCAGGTCGCAGGCCCGGTCTCCCAGAGCACCTGCATGATCTCCAGCTCCAGCGGCGTCATCTGTTCACTCTTGCTGCGCGGCATGAACCCTCCTACTAAAACTTTAGTAGGATATACCGCACGCAAGCCGAAGCTGTCAACTAAAACTTTAGTAGGCGGGATTTAATCGCTGCCGTAGCGGATTTCCATGTGCCGGATGCGATAAGCAGCGAGGACGAGCACCACGAGCGTCACACCCAACATGCTCGGCACCGCAATCCACACAGGCGTGGGTTCGGCCACGACCGCGAATGGTCCTTCCGAAACCGGTACCGGCACGAGCGAGTTGAGGTAGTGAATGACGCTGATCTTTTTCAGTAACGGCGGCAGCAGGAAATTGAGCCACTCCCAACCGTAAAGCAGGATCGCGGGAATGATCGGGTTGCGCACAAACAAGCCCACCACGACAAAGAACGCGCCGTAACCAATGCACGCCAAAATCGTGATGCCCGCATAGGTGAGAAGCTGTGTCAGGCCCTGGCCCTCGGTGAAGTAACGCATGCTCTGCGAAGTGAAGCTCGGAAAGTAGAGCAGCAACATCCCTGCGACTGTCGTGAAGGTAAAGAGCACGATCGACGTGACCAGACCGGAGAAATATTTGCCAACCACCAGCACCTCGCGTCTCACGGCACTCAAAAAATAGTAGTGCAAACTCCGATCGACGATCTCGCCACGAAACAGGTTCATGAAGATCCACGCGCAACCAAAGAACACCACGGTGCGCAGGATTAGCCCGTTGTAGAGCATTGAATAGATGAGGGTGAAGTTGTTGAAGTTTTTCCACTCGCGCGGCACGAACGCAAACACCAGCAACGGAAACAGCGGCAGCAGCGCGAGCAGGTAGATCAGAATGGCGCGGCGGCCGAGGAAGTTTTTGTGCAAATCGAAACGAAAGATAGCGCCGATCTGCCGGAGCCACAGCGCCCACGGCAACGGTCCGCGGTTAGTCTTGTTTGCAACAGCGTCAATCGCAGAACTCATCAACTAAACTCCTAAGCGCTTCCGCCGCTCGTGCCGATCAGATACTGGTAAACAGCGCTCATATCATCGTCAACCGGCGCTATCGACTCCACGCTGACCTCACCTTCAGCCACCGCGCGATTCAACAGCAAATAAAAACCGTCCGCGTCGCGCGTCTTCACAAACAAGCCGCGACGATCGTCGTGCAATTTCGCTTCAACGACGTGATTCTGCGCGAAAACATAAGCCGCGAGCCTCGCCGGCTGATCGCAACGAATCAGGATCTGCATCGGATGCTCTTCCATTTCGTCGCGCACGCCGTGGATGTTTCCTTCAGCCACGATGTAACCGTTGTTCAGCAACACCACGCGATCGGACATCATGTCGACCTCGTGCAGAATGTGCGACGAGATGATCAGGTGCAGTCCTTCGGCGGCGAGTTTTCTGAAGAGCGCGATCGTTTCCGCGCGCACCATCGGATCGAGACCGTTCAGCGGTTCGTCGAGAATCAACACCACCGGCTCGTGCGCGATCGCCTGCGCGAGACGGATACGCTGTCTCATGCCTTTGCTGTAACCCGCAACCTTTCGATCCGCGGCTTCAACGAGGTTCACACGTTCCAGCGCCTGCTGGCTTAATTCGTTCGCGCGTTTGCGATCGAACCCGTGGACCAACAGAAACGAGTTAATAAATTCGCGCCCGGTAAGCCCGCGTGGAAACGAGTCAAACTGCGTGCAGTAACCAACTTTCCGAAACAGTTGTTCGGGTTGATCGGTGGGGATGCCGAGCAAAGTGATCTTCCCGCGCGTCGGGTGCAACAGTCCGGTCATCAGGTTCATCAACGTCGACTTCCCTGCCCCGTTTGGTCCGACGAGACTCGTGATGCCCGGCGCGATCTGTAGGTTCACGCGGTTCACTCCGAGTATCTCGCCGTAAAACTTGGAGACGTTGTCGAAGATGATCAATTGGTCGGTAGCGATGGTCATCGTTGTTATCGCACCACCTCGTAAGCTTTCACTTTCCAGGACAGCAGCGCGAGGCAGACCGCGCAGATAACAAACAATACAGCCCACGAAATCCACAGCGGCGGCTCAAGCAACTGAAGTTCGCTGACGACAAAGCCGTTGAAATCTCTAATCTGAACGACGTCCGAAGCTCGCTCAAACGTGCCGAAAAGTCCGGAGGTTACGTTCTTGATCAATGCGCCCAGGCTAATGATGTTGCCCCAGCGCGTGTGAAACACTTCGTTGACGAAGGCGCCGAAAACTGTCGGAATAAAAAAGATGCCGAGTAAAATGCCGCTCGCCACGACGCGCCACTTCACGAGCGCGGAAATCGTTTGCGTGAGCAATGCCAGCAACAGCGCCCAGATCAGTCCGCCGAGAACGATCGCGCTGACCATCCATACATTGGCTCGAAACCACGCGAACCCTTCGAGGTACGATTGAAACAGAAACAACAGCAACTGCGGCACCCACGTGATCAAAGACAAGAGAATCAGGAGCACCGACATCTTGCCCATCACGTACTCAGTGCGTGAAAACGGCCGGCACAAATAAAGGGGCAGCGCGTTGTTTCGAAGATCGCGAGCGACGAGCGGTGGTCCAACAAGCAGCGCGACAAAGAAAGCAAAGCCACCCTGAACGTAGATGAACGCCTGAAAGAAGTAGGCGTCGATCGGCACCAGCTCGCGCACGTTGAGGTTCATGCTGGCGATGGCGGTGAAGTTATGGTGCAGGTAGATCAGGATCGCTTCCAACAGCAACGGCAGGAAACAGATAACGAAGAACGCCGTGAAGAGTTTCGAATTAAAAACAGCGCGGTACGCATGACGTGGGATGATCAGGAAGCGGCTCCACTCGGGAGTCAGCGGTCCTGCATAACGCTTGTAAGTCTGCTCATAGACCGCCATAGCCGTTCTCCATTGCCTTGAGGAAAATGTCTTCGAGCGAATCGCGCTTGTAACTCAACCGACGTAGTTGTACTTGCGTTTCGCCCGCGAGCCGGTACAGATCGCGTACTTCCACGCCGTCCTGCAACACGACTTTCAGCCGGCTGTCGCTCGAGATCGCGTATTCACAACCGAGTTTCGATAACGCTTCCACGAACTGCTTCTGATCGCCGCGCGTCTCCAGCATCAGGAACTTCCGATTCGACTTCCGCTCTTCTTCGAGATTGCAGTAAACGGCGATCTGGCCGTCGCGCAGGATCAGGATTTCGTCGCAACACTCTTCCACGTCAACCAGCAAGTGCGACGACAGCACGATGTGCGCCTGCCCGCTGTCGCGGATCTCGCGGATGAGCTTGATCATGCGCAAACGCGCCGGCGGATCGAGACCGTTCGTCGGCTCGTCGAGAAAGATCAACTTTGGACCATGAACGATCGCCTGTGCGAGTTTGGCGAGTTGTTTCATGCCGAGCGAATAAGTTTCGAGTTTGCGATAACGCGCTTCGCCGAGGCCGACATAGAAGAGCGCTTCGTGCGCGCGTTCCAGTGCGGCTTCGGGAGGCAGTCCGGACAGTTCGCCCATCAAGCGAACGAAGTGGACGGCGGTCATCTTAGCGATGAAGGCGTCGCGCTCGGGCATGTAACCGATCAGCGATTTGATCTTCTTCGCCTCGTCGACGATGTCGTGACCGAAGATCTGCGCCGTGCCCGCGTTGGGATGATGAAAGCCGAGCAGCGTGTGAATCAACGTGGTCTTGCCGGCGCCGTTTGGACCAAGCAGTCCGATGGCTTTGCCACGCAGATCGCCACGCAGGCCCTTGAGTATTTGACGGCGTCCGAAAGCGACGCTAAGACCATGAAGGTCGATTACGGGTGGGTCGTCAACTGTTTGTGGTCGGATCAGTTCTTCCTGAACCGTCGCGGGGAGTGCCATACGTTTTCTTTATAGCGCTGCGTCCTGATATTTCCAAACGAAACTGAGTCCGAAGACTGTGCCCATCAGCAGAAATGCACCGATGCATGCTAACGCTTCTGCGGGTGCTAAAGTTCTGCCAATCGCAAGGATTTCGATCAGGAACACTGGGAGGTTGAGGACAACCGCGGAGGCAACAGGAAACAAAGCAGCAGGACGACAACCGCCCATGCGCCGTCGCAGCCACGAAAGCGACGGGGCATAGGCGAGTGAGAACAACAGCGCTGTCATGATCAATGACGTGACCGTGACGCTGTTGACGTCAGTGATGCTGAATCCCTGCTGCGACATAAGAGAGAACATTGAAAGGAGCAGCAGCAGACCCAGCAGCCACGAAACGAGCGAGATCGATAAGAGCTTCATTATGTTCGGACAAAAGACCATCCACAGATTACGCAGATATCTGCGTAATCTGTGGATGGTTTTACTTTTCTACTTCTTGTTCTGCATCCCCTTCTCGATGATGCTCTGCATCTCCAACGCGTTTGGCATGCCGAGAATTGTCGCCGGACTCAAACCAAACGGTCCGCCTTCAGTGTTCGCGGCAAACGTGATGCCGTCGCCTTGAGCGTATGCATACAAGAGCGTCGGCTGCATGTCTGCGGCGAGTGCTCTCACTGCCTGTTGCGGTCCACTCGGCAGGCTTTGTGCTGCGCTTGCCATACCAGCCGGCACGAGCGCGCCGAGGTTGTGATAGAACACCGCCGAGAAGTTTGCATTGCCGTCAGCCGGTAAACCTGCCGTGAACCTGGCGGAACGCAGCAGCGAAATACCACTGTCGTGCGAAGTGATGGCACGTTGCACCAGCGCGCGGCTCGGACCAACGATCATGTAACCGTTCGCGTAGGTGTAGTTGACTTCGACGAGACCAAACTCCGCAGACTTGAGCGTGTAGTACTTGCGGCCGCTAACGTCCGCCTGATCCCAGCTCAGTCCGGTCTTGCCAAACTTCGCGGCTTCCTTGTTCACTTCACCAACTGCGCGTTCGAGTGTCTGCTGCAAGTGCGCGGGGTCGTTGACCTCAAACACCAGCTTCCACGAAGGCGTCGGCAGGATTGGACCATCAATCGCGAAGGCAAACTCACCACCCAACGGTGCGGCGATGTCATTGCGCAAGTCGAGACCGCGCTCCGCTTGTTGTTTCTCGAGAGTCTTTCGCAACTCGGGCGAAACCGTATCCAGCACGCCGAGTAAATCGTCGACCAATGAAACCGGGTTCTTGACTACGAAACCCGCGACGACATTCGCATCCGGCGAGATGTATTCAAGCGAACCCATCGGACCAGGCGCTGCGAGCCACGAAGGAATGCCGCGTTGCACGTCGTTGAAAGAGAGCGAAGCCTCAGTGTGTGTCTTGCCGTTCGCTTCTTTCTGATCGAGCACGAAGTATTTCACACTCAGGATGCCCAACTTGTTCAACGTGTTCTCTTGTTGCTCTGCATTCGGACCTTTGGTGCGTTCGGCTTTGGTTTGCGCGACGACCTTTTCAAGGTTTGCCGCGACCACGATGCCGGCGCCCGATTCATAAACCTGCGCGATGCGACTGCGGAACGGAGTAGCCGTGAAACTGCTGCTTCCGCCACCCGCGATCACGGTTGCGAGTTGTTGAAGCTGTGCGAGCTTCGGACTGGCGGCGAACAGATTGTTTTGAATCCAAACGTGCAGTTTTTCTTTCTTGGCAGTGTTAGTGTCGACAGCCGTCAGCGGGTTCTCGACGAAAACGATTTCGGGTCTGTCGCCGCCCGACAACTTCGCGATCTCCTGCTCGAGGACGGCACGGAAACCAGCGGCGTCTTTCAGTTCAGCAAGCACCAACGGATCGCCCGGCTTGCCTTGTTCGTCCATCGAAACAGACACGGCAATCTCATCGCCGAGGTGGGAACCAAACTGACGAATGGTCTCCACGACCTTGTCCATGTTCTGCGCTCTGCCTGCCTGTTCCTTCTCCCACCATTCGCGCAACGCCGGATTCTGGCTCATCCGCTCCTGAATGATGCGGTGCGATTCGGTGATGGTGTCGGTCAGGTTCGGTAACGCCGCGTAGACCACTGTGTTCTCAGGCATCAGGTCGAGCAGGTGCGTTGAATTGCGAACGCCCGGCTGTTGCACGCCTTTGAGTTCATTCTTCAGTGTCGCCAGACCATTCAATACAGCCGCGTAATGATTCGCTTTCTTGCTCCACGCGACTTCATCTTTGATCGCAATCGTCGCGATTGCCGGACTGGTCGTAGCTTGTTCGCCCGGACGCAACACGCGATCGCTGCCGGCGTGATTCAGGTTCACTTCGCCTTCGATAACCGAAACGCGCGAACCCTTCGTGCCGTTGTTGACTGAGAACACCGTTCCCGTCACTGAAACCAGCGAATCACCACTTTCAACAAACAACTTGCCGTCTTTTTGCTTCGCGGCTTCGACAACAATGCTGCCGCGATCGAGATGGATCGTCGTTCCCTGTCCCGTCTTCGTCAGGTACAGTTCGGAGCGTTCTTTCATTTCGATTAACGAGCCGTCGCCGAGACGAACCACTGCGTGCGCGTCTTTCGCCGTGCGCACCTTTTCGCCTTTTTGCAACTTCGCACCGGTAGCGACAGCCGCAGTCTTCGCGTCGGCAACCTGGAACACCTGTCCTTCAGCGGCCTGGACCGTCGCTTCGAATTCACCAAACGGCCAGTAACGCTGCATGAACGGCACGGCCAGTAAACCAAAGCCGATCACGACAGCCGCGGCGATGCCCCAACGGAGCACGACCGGCTGAAGCGAGTAATGCCTGGTTTTGACCGGAGCTTTCGCGAACGTCGTCCGGCTCCGGCGCGCTTCGTTCATTGCTTTGCGGCAAGGAATGCATTCGTGCGTGTGGTCCACCAGCAACAGCGACCGTGCTTCCGAAAGTTTTCCTGCCAGGTAGGCCGGAATGAGCGACTGAAAATCAGCACAACCTTTAATGTGGTCAATTGTTGGCATCTGAAACTCCGCTTCACCTGCCGCAGCAGAGACACGCGCCCAAACACGGTCTGCCGCCGCTGATACTACTGTTGAGTCGACTTTTTCGTTGCGAATCTCAGCAGTAACTTTGTCGAGAATCTCTTCACTATTCCTTTTCATGATGTTTCTCCAGATAGTGCCCAATCTCTTTTCTCAGTTTTGTGCGAGCGCGATGGAGGACGACGCCCACGACGAACGGCGAGGTTTCCAGCAGTACAGCGATTTCTTTGTTAGCTAATCCTTCGTAATAGCGGAGAACAAACATCTCGCCGGCGGTTTTGCCGAGTTTGGCGACGGCTTGGCGAACGAGGTTTTGCAGTTCTCGATCGGCATGGAGCGCTTCGGGACTGCGAGCGCGGGTCGCGAGTGCGTCGGCATCGGCTTCGTCGAGGCCGATTGACTTGGATCTCGTGCGGCTACGCAGGAGATCGAGGGATGCGTTGATGGCGGCGCGGGAAAGATAAGCCTCGGGGTTCTTGGAAAGATCGTAACTTTCGTGACCTTTCACCAGCCGCAGGAAGACGGTTTGCAGCACGTCCTCGGCATCCGCGGCGCTGCCGGTGATGCGTTGGGCGGTCCGAAAAACGCGGCCATGATGCGTCTGGAAGAGCGTTTCGAGCTCCCCCGGGGGTTCATTTTTCACGAGTCGCAAAGGTTTTAGAGCAGCCTGCACTGGGTGTTCTCCTTCATACACCCTCGTAAACGGGGGGTTGGAGGGTTTATTAACACCCGTGCGGACGGAAATTTTGAGAGTTTAGGGTAAGAAAAGCCGCTAAGCCACAGATTTTAGGCCGAAGCCCTTAAGTGGCAAGGCTTCCAGCTTCCTCAGCATCTGGTTCTTCGGGTCGACTAAGAACCCCGCCGACTCGAGAGCCAGGCAGCCTAAGATAGGCTCGGTGTTGTCTGGACCAAACAGGATCTCAGTTACCGCCAGTTCGCCTAGGAACGAAATCACCGCGGGACCAAATTGATACTCGACGAACTCGCCACTCGCGAGTTCATACTTCCTCGAACCAAGCGGTTTAACACCAAGTCTTTTCAGTTCTGAGGCTGGGGCCATCGAGTGCCAAGCTCCAGTGTCGACGAGGAAGTCTGCTGTATATGACTCTTTTGAATCAGGGTTTCTTACATTAACGGCAACGTGTGTGAGGCCCAAGTCGCTAATTCCTTTCGGTTTGTGAAGTTTGAGTGTCATTTACGGCGTAGCATACAAGATGCACTGTTGTGAGTAAAGTGCCGGCAAAATCACGGATCTAATTGAGCCAATTGGGCCAAACGCTCGCGAGCGGCGAGGGCTTCGGGGGAGTTGGGGTGGTGGCGGAGGAGGTCGCGCCAGGCGGCACCTTCGTAGTGGTAGCGTTTGGTGGTGGGGTTAAAGAGGAAGGTGACGCGTTGGCGGTTGTAGCGATCGAGGCCGGTGTAGTTGAGGAAGTACGTGAAGAGAGGCGCGCTAGTTGTTGTACTACTTAGACGTTTAGCTGCTTCGCGAGATAATTTGGCGGCTTGTTCTTCGGCGGCGTTGCCGAGCAATAGCAGCACCTGCGGACGTAGCGGTGAGCGGAGAAAGTGGTCGAGGAAGATTCGGGCACGGACGATCTGGTCGAAGCCGTTTGAGACCTTTATTAGCTCGAGCAGGCGGCGGTCGTCTCCTGCGAGCGACGGTGAAGCGACGGCTTCACGTTGAATCCAACCGCGGGTTCGGGTTGTTACGTTAACGAAAAGAAAGACGACGCCTTCGGAGGTTGTTCGTGAACCTCTCACGTAGACGATGCGGCCGCGGCCGAGGCGGCGCACGAGGGCGCCGTTTAGCTGAGGCGTGCGGCGCAGGGCGGCGAGGCGTTCGTCGACCACGATTCCACGACGACCACCTGTGACGCCTTTAGAAAAGGAAATTTCCGCGCATAGAAAAACCAGAATTACGAGCAGAAACACTTTTAGCGTGAGTTTGTGAGGATTCATTTGTTCTCCTTGAGTGAGGTTAATAGAACGTATAGGTCCTAAAGGACTTATACCAACGCCACAATTCTTTCTTTAAACGCCGCGTGGTGAAAATGACAGATCGCTACCGCTAACGCGTCCGCAGCGTCATGCGGCGACGGAACACTCTTCAACGCCAGCAGCAACCGCACCATCTCCTGCACCTGGTGCTTCTCCGCATTGCCGTACCCCACCACCGTCTGCTTAATCAATCGCGGCGAATATTCGTGAATCTCAAGCCCAGCGCGCTCAGCCACCAGCAACACCACACCGCGCACCTGCCCAAGTTTCATACTGACCTTCACATTCGTCGCCAGAAACGCATCTTCAAGCGCACACGCATCCGGCCGGTGTTCTGCGATCACTTCCTCGAGTCCATTGCACATCCGCAACAGCCGCGCGGAGAACCGCATCGATGACGGCGCACGCACCGCTCCATACGCAACCAGCGAGTAGCGACGCCCATCACCTTCAACCACGCCCCAACCCATTGTCTGACTGCCCGGATCGATTCCTAACACGCGCATTTGGGCCGAAAGTATACAACAAAGCGCAAAGCTCAAGTTCGTGTTATCCTAAAACTCCCCCTAAAACCCCGCTGCTTGTTTACTTGGTCGTGACTTCATGGGCGAGTTTGTCGAATCGTTTGCCTCGTTACTGCGGAATCCATCCCGCGATACAGATGAAAAACCATTTCACGCAGAGTTCTACAGCGTCGAACGCCTCGAACAGTACGCGCAAACTCTCGCCGCCGAGCACAAAACCGTAACTCGTAAAGGCCGCGCCGAACTCCTCCCTCGCCTGCGCGAAAACGGCCGCATCCTCGAAGCCGCTTACAAAGCTCTCGTCGAAGCGCTGCGCGAAGGACGCGCGATCTCGCCCGCAGCCGAGTGGCTCGTCGACAACTATCACATCATCGAAGAACAACTGCGCGAGATTCGTCACGACCTGCCAAAGAGCTACTACCACGAACTCCCCAAGCTCACGACCGGCGAACTCCAGGGTTATCCGCGAATCTACGCCGTCGCGCTCGCGCTGATCACGCACATCGACTCGCGGCTCGACACCAACACTCTGCGCCGCTTCATCGCGGCTTATCAAACAGTCGCGCCACTCTCGATCGGCGAACTCTGGGCCGTGGCGATCACGTTGCGTCTGGCGCTGGTCGAAAACCTGCGCCGGCTCGCAATCAGCATCGCGCGCGCGCGTCTCGAACGCGAAGAAGCCGATAAACTCGCCGACAAGTTGCTCGAACTCGCGACACTCGAACCCGCAACCATCAATTCAATCGTCAGCGAACGGCTCAGCAAACAAGAAGAACTCCCGCACACGTTTCTGGTTCAACTCGTCCAACGCCTGCGCGAACAACACCCCTCCGTCATGCCGGTGATGGACTGGATCGAAAAACAGTTGGGACGCGAAGGCACCAGCGTCGAACAGATCATTCACAACGAACACCAGCGACAAGCCGCGGCGCAGGTGACAGTCGGAAACATCATCACCAGCATGCGTCTGCTCTCGACGCTCGACTGGAACGACTTCTTCGAACAAGTCAGCCTGATCGAACCGCTGCTCGGTAACGATCCCGCAGGCGTCTATTTGCGGATGGAATTTAACTCGCGCGATCGTTACCGCCACGTCATCGAGCGCATCAGCAAACGAACAAACACCAGCGAACTAAAGATCGCGGAAGCCGTCGTCAAACTCGCCTCTGAAGCAACCGGCAAGAACGACGAAGCGCAAAAGCACGTCGGTTACTACCTCATCGATCAAGGACTACCGCAACTCGAAGCGCTCTTTCACTACCGTCCGAAGTTCGGTGAAGAGTTCCGGCGCTTTATGCTACGGCGCCCGACTGCCTGGTATCTCGGTACGATTTCCGCTCTGACTGTTCTGCTGCTGGCGTTCTTGCTCATCGCTCTCTACTTAGCTGGCGCAAACTGGATCGTTATGCTGATCGCGGCGTTGATCGCGTTCATTCCCGCGAGCGATCTCGTGCTCACGGTAATCAACTGGGACCTGACGCATTTCTTTCCGCCACGTCTCTTGCCGCGCATCGACACGACTCTCGGCCTGCCGGAAGACGCGTCGACGTTCGTCGTCGTGCCGACGATTTTCTTCAGCGAGTCGCAAGTCAACGCACTCGTCGAACGCCTCGAAGTCCACTTTCTCGCGAATCAGGAGCCGCGTTTTTACTTCGCCCTGCTCGGCGATTTTCGCGATGCGCAAACAGAAGAAACACCAACTGATTCACTGCTTCTCTCAGTGGCCCAAAGCGGAATCGACACGCTGAACCAGCGGCACGGCGAAGGCCGCTTTCACCTGTTTCACCGGAAGCGCCTCTGGAACAACAGCGAAAACAAATGGATGGGATGGGAGCGTAAACGCGGCAAGCTGGAAGAGTTCAACCGGCTGTTGCGCGGCGCACGCGACACGAGTTTCGTTGTGCAGACTGCCGACGACGCATTGCGGCAATCGATCCGCTACGTCATTACGCTCGACTCGGACACGCAGTTACCACGCGACGTCGCTCGCAAACTGGTTGGCGCGGCTGAGCATCCACTCAATCGCCCGCGCTTTGACGAAGCAACGAATCGCGTGGTCCACGGCTACGGCATTCTGCAACCGCGCGTCAGCATCTCGCTCAGCAGTGCTTCACGATCGAAGTTCGTGCAGATCTTCTCGGGTTACACCGGAATCGATCCCTACACGACCGCGGTTTCAGACGTCTATCAGGATTTCTTCGGCGAAGGAAGCTTTACCGGCAAAGGTCTCTACGACGTCGATGCTTTCCAGCGTGCGCTCAGCGATCGCGTGCCGGAAAACGCGTTGCTGAGTCACGACTTGTTTGAGTCATTATTCGCGCGCGCCGCACTGACAACCGATATTGAAGTTCTCGACGAGTATCCCGCGTCATACGAAGCATATGCCAAACGTCTGCACCGTTGGACGCGCGGCGACTGGCAGATCATTCGCTGGTTGTTGCCACGAACTCCGAATGCGAGCGGCCAGAAGATTCGCAATCCGTTGCCGCTCATCGCGCGTTGGAAAATTCTCGACAACCTGCGGCGCAGTCTGGTCGCGCCGGCGCTGTTTATCTGGTTCGTGGCCGCGTGTACGATCCTGCCCGGCACGGCTTGGCTCTGGGCCACGTTCATTCTCATCGTCATCGCGTTTCCGGTTTACCTCCACGTCACGACGGGATTACTCACGCACCCAAAAGGTATTCCGTGGAGCAGCCACTTCTACAGCGTGTTGGGCGAGTTTCGCACGAACACCGCGCAGATCGCGTTGTCCTTTGTCTTTCTGCCTTATCAAGCTTACTTAATGACCGACGCGATCGTGCGCACGCTTTACCGGCAATTCATCTCGCGCAAAAAAATGCTCGAGTGGGTTTCAGCCGCGGAAGCTGAACGCTCAGTGCGTTACGACGTTGCTTCGTTTATCTCGTGGATGTTCCCGGCGGAACTCCTGGCGCTCGCCGGAGTTGCTCTGACTGTAACGTTCAAACCGTGGTCGCTGACGTTCATGGGCGTACTTGGAGCGATCTGGATCGTGTCGCCGTTCATCGCGGTTTGGGCCAGCAAGCCACGCCCACTCGTGCGGCAAGTGCTCAATGCCGCGGAGATACAGTTTGCACGAACGATCGCGCGCCGCACGTGGCGCTTCTTCGAAACGTTCGTCGGACCGGAAGATCACTGGTTGCCGCCGGACAATTATCAGGAAGATCCCGTGCCGGTGATCGCGCATCGTACTTCGCCGACAAACATCGGTCTGTTGTTGCTCGCGACGTCTTCGGCACACGAACTCGGCTATGTCAGCACGCTCGAACTCGTCGAACGGCAGGAATTGACGTTCTCGACGATGTCGCGGTTAGGCCGGATGCAAGGCCACTTCTTCAACTGGTACGACTCGAAAACTCTCGAACCGCTCTTGCCGCAGTACATCTCAACCGTCGACAGCGGCAATCTCGCCGGACATCTCGTTGCGGTCAAACAGGGCTGTGTCGAACTGCCGGAAAATCAGTTGTTTGGTCCGCACGTCATCGAGGGTTTGACCGACACGATCGATGCGCTCGCGACTGAAGTTAATAGTCTCGGAAGTTTGCGCCAACGCACCGAAGTGGTGACCGTCCGCCAACTGCGCGACGAGATCGGCGCTTGCCAGGAGTCGTTGAATCACGACCCCGCGAATGATCTCGCGGCGTGGTGTGCCCTGATCGATTCGCTCGCGCGGCACACGTCTGACATCGACGATATCGTCAACGCGCTCGCGCACGTACACGGCGAGGTCAACTTCAAAGAGGTGCGCTGGTGGGTCAGCGCCTTCAAACACCAGGTGACGTGTCTTCAGCGTGATACGGAATCACTGACAACGTGGGGTCGGCTGCTGCCTGAACTGAAACAGGCGATCGGCGCGAGTGACGAGTGGGCCGCCATCATCAAGCTGCTGGAAGAAGTGCCAACGCTCGCGGAGGTTCCGCAACTCTGTGACAAAGCACTGGTCCAACTCTCGGCTTTCCAGAATCACGACTCAAACCAGCTCGCACAGCTTTCCGCGAAGTTAACCAAGGCACTCGAACAAGCCGCCGGCGGTTCAAACGACTTGCTGTCGCGTCTAAGCCGCATGGCGCGAACCTGCGACCAATTCAACGACGAAATGGATTTCTCGTTCCTTTTCGACGTCGAGCGAAAGTTGTTCACGATCGGTTACAACGTCACGGCGTCGCGCGCTGACGAGTCCTTTTACGATCTGCTCGCCAGCGAAGCACGGCTCGCGAGTTTTGTCGGTATCGCCAAAGGCGATGTGCCGCAGCAACACTGGTTCCGCATGGGCCGCGCGCTGACGAAAGTCGACGGCGGACGCGCGTTGCTCTCGTGGACCGGCACGATGTTCGAATACTTGATGCCGCTGCTGGTGATGCGCAACTACCCGGCGACACTGCTCGCGGAAACTTACGAAACAGTTGTTGCGCGGCAGATCGAGTACGGACAGGAGCGCGGTGTGCCGTGGGGGATTTCGGAAGCGGCTTACAACGTCCGCGATCTCCAGCTTAATTATCAATATGGACCATTCGGCGTTCCCGGTCTGGGTTTGAAACGCGGACTGGTCGAAGACGTTGTCGTCGCACCCTACGCAACGTTGCTCGCCGCACCGATCGACGCACACGCCGCGATCAGCAATCTACGCCGTCTCGAGAAAGAAGGCGCACTCGCTTCGTTGGGCTTCTACGAGTCGATCGACTACACCGCCGAACGTCTGCCGGAAGGGCAGAAGTTCGTTTTAATTCGTGCGTTCATGGCCCACCACCAGGGCATGAGTCTCGTCGCGCTCACAAACCTGTTGCGTAACGACGTGATGGAACGCCGCTTCCACAGCGATCCGACCGTACAAGCGACCGAATTGCTTTTGCAGGAGCGAATCCCGGTCGGCGTGCCTGCCGCTCATCCGCGCGCCGAAGAGGTCCTGACCGGACGCGTGGTCCAAACGTTACCCGGAATGATCACGCGCGTTTACGAGTCGGCAGATCTCGACACGCCGCGTACGCAGCTGCTCTCAAACGGCGCTTACAACGTCATGCTCACGACCGCCGGCTCGGGTTATTCAAACTGTGAAGACATCGCGGTAACGCGCTGGCGCGAAGACGTGACGCGTGACAACTGGGGCGCGTTCATCTATCTGCGCGATGTGCGTAGCGGCATGGTTTGGTCCGCCGGACATCAGCCGGTGCGGCGACGCCCGCAGGCGTACACGGTCGCGTTTTCCGAAGACAAAGCCGACTTTCGCCGCGTCGACGCGGGTATCGCGACGCGCATGGAAGTCGTTGTTTCCGCGGAAGACAACGCTGAAGTGCGGCGTGTTTCGTTGACCAATCATTCGACGCGCACGCGCGAAGTCGAGTTGACGAGTTACGCCGAAGTCGTGCTCAACGCATTCGGCGCAGACGCGGCGCACCAGGCGTTCAGCAATCTCTTCATCGAGACGGAATTCTTCGCCGCCGAGAACGCGATCCTCGCGCACCGCCGCCTGCGGTCCAGCGATGAGCGGCCGATTTGGGGCATTCACGTCGTCGTGGTCGAGGGTGATTCGGTAGGCGGGACTCAATACGAAACCGATCGCGGCCGTTTTCTCGGGCGCGGCCGAACGGCGAGCAATCCGATTGCCGTGATGGAGGATCGTCCGCTTTCAAACACGACCGGTGCGGTGCTCGATCCCGTGTTCAGTTTGCGCCGCCGCGTGAGGATTCAACCCAATCAAACAGTGAGCTGTTCGTTCAGCACTGCCGTCGCGCACTCGCGCGAAGAAGCGCTCGCACTGGCCGACAAGTATCACGATCCAAACATCTTCGAACGCGAACTTCGTCTCGCTTGGACCAAAGCACAGGTCGAGATGAGCCACTTGAAGATCGACTCCGAAGAAGCACATCTCTTCCAACGCCTCGCGGCACGAATCCTTTATTCCGATCCGTCTTTGCGTCCCACACCGCACGTGCTCGCGCTCAACACGCAGTCGCAGTCGAGCCTCTGGGCCCACGGCATCAGCGGCGACTTGCCGATCATCGTCGTGCGCATCAACAAAGCCGCGGATCTTCCGACCGTCAAAAAACTCGTTCGCGGTCACGAGTACCTGCACTACAAAGGACTGCGTTGCGATCTGGTCATTCTCAACGACACGCCGACGAGCTACATGGAACCGCTGCACAAGGAGATCGAAACGATTGTGCGCACCGGCGGTCTGCAAGGGCTTCAGGACAAACCCGGCGGCGTTTACTTACGACGCGCCGATCAAATACCCGAAGCGGATCGCATTCTGTTGCACGCAGTGGCGCGCGTAGTGATCGTCGCCGATCGCGGGACGTTCGAAGTTCAGATCGAACGCCGCCGCGTTGAGGAACCGCTGCCGCCAATGCTGATGCCGCGTCAGGCGTCGCAAACTTATCCCGAGCCAACGATGGCGCCGCCGGAGCTGAGTTTCTTCAACGGGCTTGGCGGGTTTCACCAGGGCGGGCGCGAATACGTCACGCTGCTCGGCGCGGAACAATGGACACCAGCGCCGTGGTCCAACGTGATCGGCAATGCAGTTGATTTCGGTTTTCAGGTTACGGAATCGGGCGGCGGCTACACGTGGTCGGTGAACAGCCGTGAGAATCGCCTGACGCCGTGGTCCAACGACGCCATTACCGATCCGCCCGGCGAGGTCGTTTACCTGCGCGACGAGGATTCCGGCACCGTCTGGTCGGCAACGCCGCTGCCGATTCGCGAACGCGAGCCTTACATCGTCAGGCACGGTCAGGGCTACAGCGTCTTCGAACACACGAGTCACGGCATTTCGCAGGAGTTGCTGCTATTCACGCCGCTCGATGCGCCGGTCAAGATCTCTTTGCTGCGTTTGCGTAATCGCACCGGACGCAAGCGGAGACTGACGATTACGAATTACAACGAGCTGGTGATGGGCGTGGCGCGTTCGTCATCAGCGCCGTACGTCATCACGGAGATTGACGCGCCCGCAGCGACGATCTTCGCGCGCAATCCGTATAACAATGAGTTCGCAGACCTCGTCGCGTTTGTCGCGACGAATGAAACGCTCACCAGCGCGACGTGCGATCGCAAGGAGTTCATCGGCCGCAATGGTTCGCTCGATGCGCCGCAGGCTTTGCGCCGTGTGGGTCTCGGCGGGCGTGACGGCGCGGGACTTGATCCGTGCGCGGCGCTTCAAACGAGTATCGAACTCGCGCCACACGAAGCCCGCGAAGTCATCTTCCTGCTCGGGGAAGCGGAATCGAAAGAAGCAGCGCAGGCGCTTGTGTCAGCTTTTCGTCAGACCGCGAACGTCAACGCCGCGTTCGAAAAAGTTTTGAATCACTGGGACGAACTGCTCGGCACGGTCGAAGTGCGCACACCCGACCACGCGCTCGACACGATGCTGAATCGCTGGCTGCTTTATCAAACACTGTCGTGCCGCATCTGGGCGCGCACGGCGTTTTATCAATCGGGCGGCGCGTATGGCTTCCGCGATCAATTACAGGACGTGCTCGCGCTGGTCTATAGCCGTCCCGAGATCACGCGCAAACAGATCCTGCTCGCGAGTGCGCATCAGTTCAAAGAAGGCGACGTGCAACACTGGTGGCATCCGCCGAGCGGACGCGGCGTGCGCACTACGATCTCCGACGATCTGATATGGCTGCCTTTCGTCACTGCGTTCTACATCAACGTGACGGGCGATGCATCTGTGTTGGACGAGGTAGTTCCCTTCCTCGAACAACCTCTGCTCGGTGAGGGCGAACTCGAGAGTTACCGGCAACCGGAAGTCTCTGCCGAATCGGCTTCGATCTTCGAACACTGCGCCCGCGCACTCGATCGCAGTTTGAAAGTCGGCGAACACGGACTGCCGTTGATGGGCAGCGGCGACTGGAACGACGGCATGAATCGCGTGGGCCAACACGGCAAAGGCGAAAGCGTTTGGCTCGGGTGGTTTCTTTACTCCGCACTCGCAATGTTTACGCCGCACGCGGAAACACGAAAAGAAGACGAACGCGCGCGTGCGTATCGCGAGCACTTGGACAACTTGAAGAAAGCGCTCGAAGACAAAGGCTGGGACGGCGACTGGTATCGCCGCGCTTATTTCGACGACGGAACGCCGCTGGGTTCGGCGCAAAACGAAGAGTGCAAGATCGATTCG
>DATELP010000283.1:0-14412 GCA_035276425.1 Pyrinomonadaceae bacterium | reverse complement strand
CGCATGGGTACTCCGTAAGAGATCATGACCACCTCACCGGCTGCGAAAGATTCCGAGTTCACCTGCGAGTGTAAAGACTGGATACGGTCATCCTGTATCGGAGAACCCTTTTTTCTGAAGCATGAAGGCGAGCGCTATTGTGTTTTTCACTTGCCTGGCGAGGGGAAGAGCGCGGCATTCTATGAGGCACTCCAGAAAAAGCTTGACCGGCAAGACTACAACTTCCGAGGCTTTTGGTTTCCTGCTCTTTCGAACTTTTCCGGCTTCAAGTTCAACAGACCGGTCGATTTCACTGACGCGACTTTCAACGCTGATACCCGTTTCATTTTTGTGGTTTTCTACGAAACCGTAAGCTTTGAAGGTGCAACTTTTAACGCGAATGCAGACTTCAGTGAAGCTACCTTTGAACGGAACACAAATTTCCAGTCCGCTCGATTCAGAGCAACGGTTGATTTCAGAGAAACGAGCTTTAAAAACTGGGCAGATTTCAATGGTGCGGTCTTTGAGGATCACGTTGTTTTTTCAAGTAAGCGGGAACAACTAATACCTAATCAAAATCTTTCCCTGGACCTACAGTTCGCCAGAGTTGAGAAACCCGATCATTTTTCTTTTCACACGCTGACATTGCACCCTCATTCTTTTGTAAACGTTGACGCGCGTAAGTTTGAATTTACGAATGTTGAGTGGGATTGGCGAGGGATAAATGAAGAAATTGAAAGCCTCGTAAGAATGAACGTCCCGGCGCCTCATCGCATGTTGGCAATCGCTTGCCGTCATCTAGCCGTCAACGCTGAAGAGAATCATCGGTACGAAGAAGCGTCGAGGTTTCGCTACATGGCGATGGATGCGCGACGGCTCGAGCATTGGTGGGGGATGGATTTTCGCAGATTAAGTTGGTGGTACTGGTTGGCGAGTGGCTACGGTGAGCGGATTGTTCGCGCTGCGGTTGTGCTGTTGGGAATATTTCTGTTGTCAGCAGCGCTGTATACACAAGTCGGTTTTGCGCGATGGGAACCGAGGATGGCGAGTGAGAGCGATGCTGCGGTAGGGAAAAGAGATGAAGTTGGTGCGCCTTTGAAGTTGTCGCGTGCGTTGACCTACAGCGCTGCGGTGATGACGTTTCAACGACCAGAGCCACGGCCCGCGACGACAGCCGCGCAGACGATCGTTCTGTTGGAGACGGTTCTTGGGCCGGTGCAGGCGGCGCTACTTGCGCTCGCGATTAGGCGCAAGTTTATGCGCTAAGCGAACACGGATTTTACGGATTACTGATGCGATAGAGATGCGTGGCGCTGCGGATGAAGAAGGAGTTGTGGGAGACGGCCATCGAGGCGAGGGTTGGGCCTTCGAGTTGGTTGGTTGCCAGATGCTTTAACTGACGCCCCGGTGCGATGACGACCGATTCGCCATCTTCGCTCAGGAAATAAATACGACCGTCGGCAAAGATCGGAGACGCGGAGTAGGTGCCGTCGAGCCGCGCGCGCCAGAGTTCTTCGCCAGTTTTTGCGTCGATGCAGGTCGCGATGCCGTTGTCAGTCACGATGTACAACTCGTCGCCAACGAGCAACGGTGACGGCGTGCGCGGGATCGCGCGCCCGAGCTTCCACGCGATCTTCGACTTCGTTACGTCGCCACGCCCATCCGGCCGCACAGCCAACAGCGACGGTTCCTGAAAGCCCGTGCAAATAAACACGAGCCCGTGACCGTAAACCGGCCGGGGTACATTCGAAAACCCCTCAGCATATTTCACCCGCCAGATCTCTTTGCCGGTGCGCGGCTCGTACGCAATCGCCTGAAACGCGCCCGGACTAATCACCTGATCGCCATCCGGCAACTTCAACACCAGCGGCGTCGTGTACGCTTGATAACCCTCGCGTGTTTTCTTCCAACGAACTTTGCCCGTCGCTTTGTCGAGCGCGACTACGTATTGAACGTCGAGCCCATCGCAACTCACGATCAGCAGATCGTCGTAGATGATCGGCGATCCGCCTGGACCATGCTGGCCGTTGTCGTAATCGAGCTTCGTCTTCCACACGATCTCGCCCGTTTGCGTGATGCACGCCGTTCCATACGCGCCGAAGTGCAGATAGACGCGGTCGCCGTCGATCACCGGTGTCGGCGACGCAAAACTATTCTTGTCGTTCATTAACTTCGGCGACTTGAGCCGAAAGACTTCGACGTTCTGTTGAATCGCACCCGTGTTCACGTCGACCGCGATCGCGCGCAGAGATTTGCCGTCTTCAGTCGCCGTCGTCAGCCAGATGCGGTCGCCCTGGATCACCGGCGAGGACCAGCCGCGGCCGGGAATCGCGACTTTCCAACGCACGTTCTTCGTCTCGCTCCATGTGAGTGGGAGGTTGCGTTCGTCAGACACACCCTGGCCTGTCGGTCCGCGAAATTGAGGCCAGTCGGATCCACAGATTACGCAGATTAAAAGCAGGAGGATCACAATCGGATAAATCTACATCAACAACGACTCGACGCGGTGCGCGTGGACCATCTCCTCGCACGGCGACCACGCGAAGACCGTGAAGCGCCCGTCCTGCGAGGCCACGAGCGCAAGCGTGTCGCGCTGATCGTAGACAAACTGCGCCGCCGACAAGTGTCTCGTGCCGCCGTGTTCCGTCGGTTGGACCACGACACCCACGTTTCCCATTACGGGCTCGGTGATCACCCACTTGTCCACCGGCATGCTCTGTTCGTGACGTCGAATCTTTGCACCAAACGCGAGCACTTCGTACCGGTGGTTGATTACCGTCGCGCCGTCAACCGCCGTGAGTCCGCCGATCGTATCGACCGCGCGACGCATCGCGCTCTCCCATTGCCGTCGATCTTCGTGATTCACGTCCACTTCATGACGTACAAGATCCGAAAGCGCCGAAAACGACGGCGCCACCGAGTAGAGAATCGGCTGCGCAATCGACTCGCGCCAGCGATCGTCGCCTTCCGGTACGACGAGCAGACTGCCACCGTGACCGTGCGCACGCATGTTAGCTGCGAGTTGGACCAGCACGTTCAGCGAGTGATGCGGACCGTTAGTCGCCGCCGCCGTAAACGCGAGCAGCGCTTTCAACAATGACGGACAATCAGGCAGGCTCGTGCCTTCCTCGTCGATGATCTTCACGCGTTCGCCGATGAGTACGGCCACGTTCGCGTATTTACCAAAACCGTCCAGCCGGCGATGCTTCACTACCAGCAAACCAGGCTCGACGTCTTCAATCACGAAACAGAAACTCGGAATCGTGCGCGTCGCGCCCCAGACGCGGAGTTCGTGATCGAACAGCCAGACGCCGAGATGAATCTCGGGACGTTCGACTGCCGGCGCGAGTTTTCTGAGAACGCTGGCGGTCAACGGCAACGGATGATCGAGTATCAACGGTTGACCTGCGGCTTCGGGTGGCAGATAGGCAATCGAGATCTTCGGAAAGCGGCCTTCTTCAGGCCGAAAACTGGCCCAGAACGTGGCGTCGATGATGGCCGCGATCGAGTGTGCGTCGGGTTGTGGCGCGAGCCCGTCTTCGCCCTGTCTGCGCGCCTCGGCGAGGTGCCGTTTGAAGTGTGCTTCGATCTCCGGCGCTGCCGCGCTTGCCGCCTGGTATGTTGGAACAGTGGTTATCATTACTTGCTCGTCAAGCTTGCCACAAAGATGCACAAGAATGTCTTGTGCTTTCTTGTGGCTAATTTTGCGTTCCGGTTAACTTCTTCAACGCCTCGATAGCGTTCGTGTTCTTCGGGTTCATTTCCAGCGACTTCTTGTAGTTCGCAATTGCCAGTTCTTTATCGCCGTTGGCCGTGTACGCGTCGCCAAGACTATCGTAAACGTTCCACGAATCAGGATACAGTTCAGCGTTCAACTTGAAGTACGCGAGCGCTTCCGGCAGCTTCTTCGCGCGCAGGAATCCGTAACCCAGACCGTTGATTCGCGCTTCACTCACCGCCGCGTTGTCTGGTTGCTCCTTCTTGATCTGCCTGTAACCTTCGAGCGCTTTGTCGATGTTGCCCGCGTTTAAATGCTCGAACGGGATCAGCGCGTCGGCGGCTACCTTCGGCCCCGTCACGATCGCCCCGCCGGGCAAGGTAACTTGCAGTTCACTCACGCCCGCAGCACCCTTCACAAACGTGTACTTTATAGCTGCATCTCGTCGAATGAACGTGCCGTCGCCGACCGGCAACAGTTCAAACTTCAAGTCCGCCGTCGGCCTGACAACCAACTTTCCTTGTTCCTGCGCGACTGTAAGAATGCGGTCCGGATTAACCTTGAACCGCCCGGCGTATTCATCAAGCTTCGCCGCATCGAGCGAGATAATCTCGTTAAAGGTCGGCAGAAAGTCATCCCAATTATAGGCATACGCGATGCCTCGCATTACTTCACCCAGGATCTGGCCGTTGTCGGAGTTGACCATCACCACCGCGCCGTAGCCCTTCTCACGATTCATCAGCATCATCGCCCGAAAACCTTCATCCGCACCTTCGTGTCCGAAGTAAACACTGTTCCCGCGCTTGTCGATGAAGAACCCGAGCCCGACCGTTTCCATGAACGGATTGACCATCTTGTCGATCAGTTCTTTCGGCAGGACCTTGTTTGACTTCCCGGCATACGAGAGCTGCACTTCGATACCAAACTTCGCGAGGTCCGTCGGCGTGGTCCATAATCCCGCCGCTGCCATCTCCGGGTAGACGTGAATCTTCCCCGGCACGAGCGCGCCGTCGACGCGATGACCGGATGCGGCTTTCTTGCGCCAATCATCGGGAAGCGGTTGGCTGTAGGTGCTGTTGGTCATGTTGAGTGGACCAAGCACCGTTTCCTTCGCGATCTGTGGATACGGTTTCTTCTCGATGTCCATGATCGCGAGTTGCGCGATCGTCGTGCCGCCGCCCGAATAACGAAACCTGGTGCCGGGTTCCATGTCGACGCGCACGGCCGCGGTGTTAGCGGGTTCAGTTCCGTCGAGCACCTGAGGCAGTGTCGGAATCTTTTCGTCAACGGCGTAACCGGGAAAACCGTGCACGGTGAGACCGGCAGTGTGGCTCAGTAGATTCGCGAGCGTGACTTTTTTCTTCGCGGTGAATTCGTTGTCGGGCAGTTTCCAGGTGACGAGCTTGTTGTTGATGTTTTCGTCGAGCCCGATCTTTCCTTGTTGCACACGTTTCAGCGCTACCATCGCCGCAACCGGTTTGCTGATCGAACCAGCCTGGAAAAGCGTTTCCGTCGTTACAGGTTCTTTGGTTTCGATGTCTTTGATGCCGTAACTGCGCGCCCACTCGACCTTGAAATCCTTAATGACGGCGACACTCAAACCCGGAACTTTCCACTGCTTCATCCGCTCTTCGATGGACCATGGCTGATCGCCTTTGATCAGCACCGCAGGCAATAAGCCCTGCTCGACGCGTTTGATTTGGGCATCAACGCTCGTTTGCGCGAGAACAGCGAAGGGAAGCAGATAAGCGAACAGAAGCTGGAGGCAGATGATCTTTTTCATAGGGGGTTACCGTCCGGTGAACAAGGTATTTTGATCGACGAAGCAAAGACCGTTGCCCCACGGGTCGTACGCGTAAAACGACCGCTCGCCCCACGGACGCTTCACGACGTCGCCGGCACTCGCGCCGTGTACGTCTTCAGTGGACAAACAGTTCAACTCGCGTGCGCGCGCGTGAACCGCGTCAACATCGTCAACGGCGAAATAAATGTAATCGGGCAGTGGCTGCGGTTGCAGTCCGGAAGTGTTGTCGCCAGTGACATCGACGAGCGCAAGTATCACGGGACCGCAGTCGATGTAATGACGCGACGCGCGTGGGATTCTTCGTCCGCGATCGCCGAGCAGCGTTCCGTAAAACTCTTCAGCGCGATCGAGATTGTCGACTTGCAGAATGATTCGGTACAGTGTGGGGGCCATTGTCGCGGGTCCTTTCAACGCCAGTATTAGCCACAGATTAACGCAGATGAGCACGGATAAGAAAATCCCGTTCAGGTTTGTGCTCGACGAACTGGAACCGATCCGCCCGACAGTGAAACGCGCGTTTGGCTTCGCGTACATTTATCTCGACGGGAAACTGCTCTGCGGCTTGCGCGACAGTCCGAAGATGCCGTCGTGCAATGGGCTTTGGTTGTTTACTACGACCGAACACATTGATAGCCTTGGCCGTGAATTTCCCGAACTGCCGCGCCGTTATCTCTGGCGCTCCGGCAAGAAAGCGTGGGTGATCCTCGCCGCGCGTCATGAGTTTTTCGAGGAATATGCCTTCAAAGCCTGCGAGTTGATGCTGAATGGCGACGGGCGTGTGGGTAGGGTTGACGTCAAAGCGCAAAGAGGATGAAACGCGTTTTAGTGATTGGCTCCGGCGGTTCGGGAAAATCAACGTTCGCCAGGCGTCTCGGTGAATTACTCAAGATCGAAGTCAAACATCTCGACAGTTTTTACTGGCGACCCGGCTGGCAGGAAACACCCAAAGACGAGTGGCTCAACAAGGTGAAGGAGTTAGCAAGCGCAGACTCCTGGATCATGGACGGCAACTTCGGCGGCACACTCGAGCTCAGGATTCAGCATTGCGACACGATCGTTTTTCTCGACTTGCCGCGGCTCGTGTGCCTTTGGCGAATCGCGAAACGGCGTTTACTCTATCGCGGCCGTTCGCGCCCGGACATGACCGAGGGCTGTCCGGAAAAGCTGGATTGGGAGTTTGTAACCTGGGTCTGGGGTTACTCGCATCGGTCAAGACCGAAAGTCGTAAAGCTGTTGCAGGAACATTCCGGAACCAGGCAGATCGTGTGGCTTCGTTCCCGAGCTGATGTGAGGAGATTCCTGGATGAAATTTCTTGCTGCTGCATCGACGGCTAAGAAATCCACAGATTACACAGATGCAGTGGAGGAATCGGCGTAGTTCATGAATCTTCAAATCCGGGCTCTAGCTGAAAAACTTTGGGACTATCATCGGTTGAAACATCAACTCGCGCCGGCGGGTGCGATTCTTGTTTTGTGTAGTCACGACGAACGCGTGGCGGAACGTGGCGCGCACTTGTTTCTCGAAGGTTACGCGCCGCTGCTGATCTTCTCGGGTGGCCAGGGCGCGATCACGCAAAGACTCTGGAACGAACCCGAAGCCGAGCGTTTCGCGCGCATCGCGATGCGTATGAACGTGCCGCACGATGCGATCCTGATCGAGTCGAAGTCGACGAATACGGGTGAGAACGTGCAGTTCACGCGGAAGTTACTCGGCGAACGCGGAATCGATCCGGAGAGTTTCATCGTCGTGCAAAAGCCGTACATGGAGCGGCGCAGTTATGCGACGTTTCTCAGGTACTGGCCCGAGAAGCCGATCGTGGTGACTTCGCCGCAGGCTTCGTTCGACGACTATCTCGCTCAGTACACGCACAGTTCGTTAACGCCTGACGACGTGATCGGGATCATGTGCGGCGATCTACAGCGGATAAGGTTTTATCCGGAACTCGGGTATCAGATCGCGCAAGAGATTCCGGACGACGTGTGGAACGCGTTCGAGCAGTTGGTTGAAGCAGGTTACGACAAATATTTGATCCGGGAAAAGGAAACTACGAAATGTTGAAGAAAACCCTCTTAGTTGTTTTGTTATTCGCCATCACGGCGGTCGCGCAGCAGACGGCTACGACCGGCACGCACCCGATCGACAATGCTCACTCGACTGTCGGCTTTTCAGTGCCGATCCTCGGCGGCTTGTCGCAGGTTAAGGGCAAGTTCACTGACTTTGCGATCACGCTCAATCACGACGAGAAAGACATCACGAAGTCGTCGGTCAGCGTGGTGATTAAGGCGACGAGTGTTGACACGGGAATTGAAAGGCGCGACGCACACCTGCGCAATGCGGACTTCTTCGACGTCGAGAAGTTTCCCGAGATCACGTTCAAGAGCGAGCGCATCGAGAAGAAAGGCAAACAGTTCATCGCGCACGGTCCATTGACGATGCACGGCGTCACGAAAGAGATCGCGCTGCCGTTCACCGTCACCGGGACTTACAAGAACCCGACGAACAACAAGACCACGGTAGGTTATTCGGCGAAGATGGTGCTGAACCGAAGGGACTTTGGGATCAATTACGCACGTCAGGACAATCCGACGTTCGTTGGTGATGAGATTACAGTTGAAATTGAATTAGTAACCCGCGCACTCGACGCAAAATAGGCCACAGATAAACACGGAAACCACGGACAGAGGTTTTCCTGAAGGAAAGTTCTAAAAGTTCTGTCCGTGTTTGTCTGTGAAAGTCTGTGGCTCTAATTAACGAAACGACGGAGTTGGACGCTGATCGCAAAGCCGATGGCGATGAATGTGGCGATCAGCGAGGCGAGGCCGGCGCTCATCAACGGCAGCGGCACACCGATCACGGGTGAGATGCCGAGCGCCATGCCGATGTTGATGAAGACCTGAAACGACAGGCCGCCGACAAACGCCATGATGAAGAGCATTCCCATGCGGTCTGATGCGCGCCGCGCGCCGGTGATCAAGCGCGACACCAGCACGACGTAAGCCAGCAGCACCAGAATACACCCGACAAAACCCGTGTTCTCCGCCAACACCGCGTAGATGAAATCGGTGTGCGGCTCGGGCAGAAACTTCAGTCCGCTTTGCGAGTATTCGATCGACGAACGCGAACCGAGCAGTCCGCCTTCACCCACGGTCAGAATTGATTGCCACGTGTGATATCCGATGCCGCGGCGATCAGCATTCTCCGGATCGAGAATCACGTTGATCCGTTCCTGTTGGTAGGCTTTAACGTAACCTGTTTTGACTCCCGCCCAGTAAGCCGTCGGAATCATCACCACCGCCAAAACCAGCGCCGCGATCACGAGCCGCAGTTTAATCGCCGACAGGAAAAGCACGACCGCGAGAATCGGAAGATATGTCAGCACTGAACCGGCGTCGGGTTCGAGCAGGATCAACCCGATCGGCAGCGCGAGTATCAAGCCGCCGACGATCATTTCTTTGAGCGCGAGTGGCTGAACGCGGTTCTTGCCGAAGTAACGCGCCAGCATCATCGCGGTCGTCACTTTCACAAACTCCGACGGCTGAAACTGTCCGATGCCCGGCACTTTGATCCACGCGCGCTGGCCGTTGATCTTTAAACCGAGTCCCGGCACGAGCACGACCACGAGCAGGATCAGACCGAAGATGTAGAATGCGGGCGCGAGGTTGAGCAGTTTGCGGTAATCGGTAAACGCGATCGCCAGCATTACTACGATGCCGATGCCGAGTCCGATGAGCTGTTTGACCCAATAGGTCTCGGTGGGTTGGGCGTTGCGGATCTGGATCGTGCCGAACAGCACGATCGCGATTGCGAGAAGCGCGAGGATCCAGTCGAAATCACGCCAACTGCGTTTGTGAATAATTGCAACCATTCAAACTACTCAGCCACAAAAAAGCACAAAGGCTCGTCATTGATTACTGACTACTGCTTGCTGCGTGGCGGGAGGTTTCCGCGTAGCTGCTACCGGTTTGGGCTTGGGTGCTGCCGGTTTGGCAGTTTCCGGTTTTGGATTCGCCGTGTTGGGCGTCGTCGCTTTCGCGATTTGCGGCACGGCTCCCGGCGGTTCCTCGTGACGCGTGTTGCGATAGTAAACGTCATAAACGCCACGCACCGCAGGCGCCGCGTGATGTCCGCCGAAGCCGGAGTTTTCGATCAGCGCGACCATCGCGATCTCCGGTTTGTAAGCTGGTGCGTAACTGACAAACCACGAGTGGTCTTTGTTCTTGCCGGTGTCTTTGCCGAGTCCGACGACCTGTGCTGTTCCCGTCTTTCCGGCGATGTCGAATCCGGCCATCGCGATACGCGCGCCGGTGCCGCCGGCGTTCACCACGCTCCACATGCCTTCGACCACCGTGTGATGAATGTCTTCCGGTATGGGCAGAACCTTCGGATTCGGCCGCGCAGGATCCAGCGGTTGGAATCTTACTTCCGGTTTATCGCCGTACGCAGGCACGTCTTTGAGCAAGTGCGGAATGAACATTCGTCCGCCCATGCTCACCGCGGAGATCGTCCTGATGAGCGAGATCGGCGTGATGATGTCGTAGACCTGTCCGAACGAGGCGTAAACCGTGTCGATATCGCGCCATTCAGGATCGCGCGGTTGCATGCGCCGTTTGAACTCACGCGACGGCGTCCAACTCACGACTTCGTTGGGAAGATCGATGCCGGTGCGTTTGTTGAGGTCAAACTCGTCAACCATGCTGACGATGCCGTCGATACCCATCTTCAAACCGAGACGGTAGAAATAACCGTCGCAGGAAACGGTGATCGCGCGCTTGATATCCGGTGCGCCGTGATTACCCATGCAGCGCGTGAACTTGTTTCCGATCGTGATACCGCCGCCGCACGCGATGCTGGAATGATCGATCGTGATCGCGCCTTGCTGAAGTCCGGCGACGGCCATCGGAATCTTCCAGGTCGAACCCGGAGGATAACGGCTTTGAATCGCGCGGTTCAGCAACGGTGTTTCCGGATCGGCTAACAACGCAGCGTATTCGGCTTTGCCTTCCTTGGTCGTGATTCGTTGTGAAAAGAGATTCGGATCGAACGTCGGAGCCGACGCGAGCGCGAGGATCTCGCCGTTGTTTGGATCCATCGCGATGAGCACGCCGCGTTTCGTGGCTGAGTTTGCGAGCTGATATTCCGCCGCGTGTTGCAGGTCGAGATCGATAGTCGTGATCAGGTCGCGGCCGGGAATCGGATCGACGGTTTCGATCTCGTCCTGAATGCGGCCACGGCTGTCGACCACCACTTCGCGATAGCCGTCGGTGCCGCGCAGGTAGTCGTCATAGATCTGTTCCAGACCACTAAGACCGATAATGTCGCCGGGTTTCAGTCCTTTGTCTTTGTAGACCTGTTGCTTGAGTTGTTCGGGACTGATCTCGCCGACGTAGCCGAGCACGTGCGCGAGCGATCCGTTCTCGGGATACTTTCGCTGCGGCTGCTGCTCGACGCGCAGTTCGGGATACTCGAAATTGTGTGACTCAACCCAGGCGATGTCGCCTGCCGAGGCGTCCTGCTTGACCAGAATCGACTCAAACGCCGGCATCGACCTCACCATATCGAAGCGCTCGGTCAGCATCTGCGGATCGATATCCATCCCCGTTGAGAGCGGTTCCACGAGCGCGTTGAGATCTTTGCCCTTCACGTCCTCGCGCGTAAGAATCACGTTGTAAGTCGGACGCGAGTCGACGATCGGCTTTTTGTTACGGTCGAAGATCACGCCGCGCGGCGCGGGAATCGGCAACCGGCGACGGCGTTGGTTCTGCGCGATTTCCGAATAGCGGTCGCCGCGCACGACCTGCAAAACGTACAGCCGGACGCTCAGCACACCCAGCATCAACACGACGAGGATCTGGACAAAACGCAGTCGAGCGCGAAGGTTTTGCGATGTGTCTTCGAATTTCATTTCTTTAATGCTTTGTTCTTTGTGCTTTGTACTTAGTTCTTTGTTCTTAGTGCTTTGTTGAGCTTAATGCGTTGTACAAAGATCCAAGTACAAAGCACCAAGTACAAAGCTCCAAGTACAAAGATCTAAGTCCATCCCAAGTCCAAGCCCAAGTTCAAAGCTCCTATCTTCGCCTTAAAGGGCCTGTCGAACGCCGCGCCACACGACGCCGTGTGGCAAATTGTCTCCGCTGAGCCGACTCGCCGCCGGACTTCACGGAATCGAGCATGTAAAGAACCAGAGTGCCGACGACTGTCGTCGCGATCAGTTTGTAAGACATCGTCTGCACGACCGGAACGCCCGGGGCGTAACCGAGCACGCGGTGCCAGAAAACATAAATAGCGGAGTCGAGCACGGTTGCCGCCGCGAGCACCGGAATCCGTAACAACGGGTTTTCAAGGTTCACTTTCGTCGCCGCGAAAAAGATGATGTAGGCCGTCAGCGTCTTGGAAAATCCACCCGCGCCGATCAGGCCGCCACTTCTTGCGTCGACGATTAGCCCGGCCAGTGTTCCGACCACCAGCGCCTGCCAGGCTTCGCGTTGCAACGCGATGTAAACAACAACAACCAGCGGAAAGTCGATGTATGCGAGCGGCCTCCAAACCTCACGGAGTGAAAGCTGTAGCACTATCGAAATGAGCAAAACTGCGGCAATCTTAAGCTGCGACATTTCCGGAAGTTACAATCTCACCTTGTTCTTTCCGCGTTCTGCAAAGTCGGTTGGGGGGTTGGTCGTTGCGGAGGGTGGTACAAAAGCACCGCCACATCCTCCAAATGGTCCAACTGAGCGCCGGGCTGGATCAAAATCTGGTGTGCCTGGGTGGCTGTTCCTTTCTTCACGTCGACAACTTTGCCGATATTCAAACCGGGCGGATAAATTCCGTCCTGGCCGGTGGTCATCACGTAGTCGCCAACCTCGACTTGTTCGAGACCGGAAACGTAGCGCATCTCAATAACGCTAACACCGAGATCGGCACGGCCGCGTACAGAACCGAGCGCGCCCGATTGGCCCAACTGTCCGACCACCGCACCCGCACCGGCTTTCTCATCCGTCAGCAGCATCACCTGCGAGGCCCACGGACTGACAGTGATCACACGGCCCACAATTCCGCCGCCGGTTACGACCGGCATGTTCACTGCAACGCCTGATGAACTGCCGCGATTGATCGTGATCGTGTTGAACCAGATCGAAGGATCGCGAGCGATCACACGCGCCGGAATACTTTGGATGTCACTTTTATCGCGAAGTTCCAGCAGCGACTTGAGACGTTCGTTTTCCGCTTCGGCTTGTTTTGCCGCGTGGAGTTCCGCTTCGGCTTTCGCGAGACGTTCTTTCAACTGCTCGTTCTCTGCCGCGGTGCCGCGGAAGTTCCAGATCTGTTGAAAGAAACCGGACGTTGCGCCGCTGACTTTCGACGACGTGCTTTGCAGCGGTGAAGACAACGCCTGCGTCCAGATGCGCAGGATCTTGTGCTCGCCGTTGGCGTCGCGCGCGTCAACCGCCATGATTACTAAATTTGTGATCAGCAACGTTACGAGCCAGAGGGGCGCTCGCTGACGGATTTCTCTTTGGGTACGAACCGAAGCCACTGCTTACTTACATCCCGCTGGTCATTGTGTTTTCCCACTTCACGCGCTTGAGGAGATCGAAGTCAGACAACATCTTTCCGGTCCCCAGAACGACCGAAGCGAGCGGATCGTCGGCCAGCGAAACCGGCAGACCCGTTTCGATTGAAAGGCGCTTGTCGAGGTTTTTCAGTAAAGCGCCTCCTCCCGTTAATACAATACCGCGTTCGACGATGTCTGCCGAAAGCTCCGGTGGCGTTCGCTCGAGCGCCACGCGAACGGCGTTGATGATCGTCGAGATCGAATCCGCGAGTGCCTCGCGCACTTCTTCATCGGTGATGGTGATCGTCTTGGGAATTCCTTCGATGAGGTTGCGGCCGCGCACTTCGTACGACAGCGGCTCGTCGATCGGGTACGCGGAGCCGAGTTCGATCTTGATCGCTTCCGCGGTGCGTTCGCCGATTAACAAGTTGTACTTCCGCTTGATGTACTGAATGATCGCCTCGTCCATTTCATTGCCGGCGACACGCACGGCGCGCGAGTAAACGATACCACTCAAACTGATCACCGCGATATCCGTAGTTCCACCACCAATATCGACGACCATGTTGCCGTGCGGTTCGGTGATTGGCAGACCAGCGCCGATCGCGGCGGCCATCGCTTCTTCAACCAGATAAACTTCCGATGCTTTAGCGCGATAAGCGGAGTCTTCGACTGCGCGACGTTCAACCTGTGTGATTTCAGAAGGGATGCCGATGACCACGCGCGGGCTGACCCACGTTTTGCCGTTGTGGGCCTTACGGATGAAGTGCTGAAGCATCTTCTCGGTGACTTCGAAGTTTGCAATAACGCCGTCTTTCATGGGCCGGATGGCGACGATGTTGCCGGGAGTGCGGCCCAACATATCTTTGGCGTCGCGGCCCACGGCCTCGACTTGATTGGTTACTTTGTTAATAGCAACGATAGAAGGCTCAGAGACGACTATGCCGCGCCCCTTGGCGTAAACGAGTGTATTTGCCGTCCCGAGGTCGATCGCCAGATCACTGGAAAACAGACTGAAGATAGATTTGAAAGCCATCTAGACTTATTCACTTCCCGTGGTTGTAGTTTGGAACTTCGGGTGGGATCGGCGGCAAATATCAGTAGGGAGAGAAATCCCCTTCGCTCCCATACCTCTTTAGACGCACCAAACACGTCCGACCTCCTAAGATACACCGTTAAGGCACGAACCGTAAACTGGTTTGTTCGTTGAACTTTGTATTTAGTTCTTTGTACTTCGGTCCCTGGACCGAGTGGCTTGTCATCAAGCTATCGGACGCGCGTTTTGAGTTCAGCCTTCAGGCTGCTGCCTGGAGGACAAGCTAAAGCTTGAACTGGCTTTGCCGCCGGATGTGCTGTTCGGC
>DATELP010000282.1:0-5507 GCA_035276425.1 Pyrinomonadaceae bacterium | reverse complement strand
AAGTTAATCAGACGCAACGCGCCCATTCGCTTCAGGATGCTCTCATTCATCGTGCTGATTGAGTAAACGGGCACGTTGGGATCGAGTGCCTTCACTCTATCGCGCACCGACGAAGCAATCGCAGTCGGATTGTCGGAGTTCACCACCAGAAACATGCGTTTCTGATCGCGGCTCTGGCCGTAAACAAAACCAAGCTGGTTTGCAGTGAAGTAAATATGCGGCAGCGGTTCCGTCGAAAGGCTCTGTTCCTTCACCGGCGCGACGACGCCGATGATCGTGAACCATGGCGGATCGCCCGTGCGAATACGTTTGCCGAGCGCATTGCCGTCCGGGAAATACTGGCGCACGACAGTTTGATCGACCACCGCGACGAGACGTGGCATATCTGTGTCCGGGTTGTTGAAGATGTCAGAGTCGTTGAAGTCTCGTCCCTGGAGCATCGTCATGCCCATCGCTTTGAAGTAACCGGGACTGACGACTTTCATCTCCGCTTGGGGAGCTTCGCCGCTCGAAGGTTCCTGTCCTTCAACGAGGTGGCTATCAACCGCGGGCCTGCCGCTGAACGGCACGTTTGACGAAAACGCGGCACTGTTGACGCCGGGCAAGGAACGCACGTCCTCCACCAGGCGTTGGTAGAACGAGAGCAACTGTTCGTCCGTACCCTTCTGATCCGACACCGGAACGATCATCGTCACTACTTTGTCGGCAGCGAAACCCGGCTCAACCTTCATGAGGTTTTGGAAGCTCTTCAAAACCAATCCGGCGCCGATTAACAACACGAGCGACAACGCCATCTGGACCACTACCAAACCCGAATTCAAGCGGCGAGCAGAGCGGCCTGCGCTGCCCTTCGCGCCTTCAGTCATGCCGCTCTTCACACCCAGCCAGTAAGCTCTGAACGCGGGAATGACTCCGAAAAGAAGGCCGGTGGTCACAGTCGCGAGGATCGTAATCAAGAGCACGATCCCGCCCATACTTGCTTCCTGGATGCGCGGAATTCCTTCGGCATAGATCTGCGTCAATGCGCGCAAACACAACCAGGCAAAAGCAACACCCGCAGCGGCTCCGATCAAAGCCATCACTACGCTCTCGGTGAGCAACTGTCGAATAATTCGACCGGGCGATGCGCCCAGCGCGAGCCGTAACGCGATCTCCGGTGTCCGTTTGGTCGCCCGGCTTAACAGCAGGTTCGCGACGTTGGCGCAGGCAATGAGTAAAACAAACGCGACCGCGATCTGAGCGATCAGCAAACGATCTCTGACGTTGCCGACGATATATTCCTTCAACGGAACGACGACTGTCTTCAGTCCAGCGCCAGCAGGCGGCGGAGCCTTGCGGCTGATGATCTTTGGGTTCTCACTCGCGGCGTTCCACAGAACGGAAGTCGTGTCAGAAGTGGCAGCGCCGATTGAAAGCCCGGGCTTGAGCCGTCCCACGGCGGCCATCATGAATGGTGAGTACTGCTCGGGGTTAATCACCATCGGCATCCACACGTCAGTTTCCGCTGTGGGGAAACTGAAATCTGCGGGCATCACTCCGATCACTTGAACGGGCACGTCACTCAAAGCCACTTGCCTGCCGATGATCTGCGGATCGCTGCCGAAGCGATTGACCCACAGAGCATGGCTCAGGACGACCACATTCTCCTTGCCCTTCGTGTCTTCATCGGCTGCGAACGTGCGGCCCAGAACCGGGTTCACGCCAAATACTTTGAAGAAATCTGCCGATACTCTGCACCCTTGCAGATATTGCGCGGTGTCAGTTCCGGTCAGGATAGTTCCGGTAGGTTGATACGCGGCGTAAGCGTCGAACGACTTCTGGCCGTTTTTGTAAACCGAGAACGTCGCCGGGGAAAGGCCCCAAGTCTTCAAACCCATTTCCGGATAAGCCTGAACCATTCGCACGAGACGATCCGAATCGTTGTACGGAAGCGGGCTCAACAGAATCCGTTCCACCAGGGTGAAGACCACCACATTCGCGCCGATGCCAATCGCAATTGTGAAGGCTGCCACCAGTGAGAAGACGGGATTCTTTATTAGTGAGCGAAAGGCGAAACGAATGTCTTGCAGTAAATCAGCAAACATCTTTGTTGTACCCTCCAGCAAGAAGTGTGGCACCAAAGCATAACATAAGCGATGCCAACTTTTCGCTTACATCACAGGCGTCGCGGCAGTGGTGATCAAGGGCTCGGGATGAACGACCGGCTCGTCGTATTCCACCTTACCGGACTCGAGCTTGA
Organism: Pyrinomonadaceae bacterium; assembly: GCA_035276425.1. Taxonomy (GTDB): domain Bacteria; phylum Acidobacteriota; class Blastocatellia; order Pyrinomonadales; family Pyrinomonadaceae; genus PSRF01. The sequence goes on along the minus strand of DATELP010000282.1, from coordinate 3,268 downwards.
TCAGGCGATCGGCCAAGCCGTAGTAGCGGTCGTCGTGCGAGATGACGATCACGGTTTTGCCACGGTTTTTCAGTTCCGGAACTAACTCGTAATAGAAGATTTGCTTGAACTGCGGGTCTTGATCCGCCGCCCATTCGTCGAAGATATAGATCGGACGATCTTCGAGGTAAGCGTTCAAGAGTGCGACTCGTTTGCGCTGTCCCTGCGACAAGTCGATCGTCGAAAGCTGTCCGTTCTTGATCGTCAGTTTGTGACTAAGCTGGAGCAGGTCGAGGTATTTCTGACTTTCAGCGTCGATCTCATTAGCTTCGAAACCGAACAGACGTTCGAAGAGATAAAAGTCGAAGAACACGGCTGAGAACTGTTGCCGGTAGTCATCGCGTTCGTTCATCGTCACCGGCTTGTTATCAACGCGAATTTCTCCGCCTTCCGGTTCGTACAAACCCATCAACAACTTCACCAGTGTTGTTTTGCCGCTGCCGTTACCGCCGATCAGGAAGATCAACTCGCCCGGATAGAGCGTCAGGTTGATCGGTCCGAGTTGAAACTCAGCGGTGTTGTCCTGACGATAAGAATGAGTGACGTCGACCAGATCCAGTCGCCGCCAGTTCGCGTTTGCACTCGAAGTCGCGGCAAGGCTTTCCGTCTTCGTCGCGTTGAGCGAAAGTCCCAACTCCTCGATCCGTTCCGCTGCGAGATACGCACGTTCCAGCGCAGGTATCTGGTTCAGCAGCATCGTCAACGGCGTGATCATGAAGAGCACCACGAGCGTGTAACCGATCAAAACCTGCGGCTGGATGCTGATCATCAACGGTCCGGCGAACAGTAGGACGCCGATGAAGATGAAGAACAGGATCTGGCCCCAGTTCGAAACGGCCATCGAGATCGCGTTGCCTCTGATTCCGTAATCGCGTAGACCCGCTGCGGCGGGTTCGAGTTCCTGCGCCAGAAAAGCCTCGCGCCGTTTGCTGTTCAGCTTCAGTTCTTTCGTCCCCATGATCACGCCCTGAAACGCTTTGTACATCGCGTCCCACTGTTCGCGCAGCAGGCGGAAGTAGCGAAATGCTCGCGACATTGGTAACTGGTGCGTGAGTAAACCCACCGCCATGCAAGCGAGCATGATCAGGAGCAGTTTCCACGAGAGCCAGCCGAGATAGACGATGCAACCGATCATCATTGCGAGTTGCGTGAGCATCTGCGGCAGGACGTTGACGAGTTCGATGACGCTGCCGATGTCCTGCGTAATCGTGGCGAGCAAGCGATGCGTTCCGAGTTTTTCCAACTGCCGCAGAGGCGCTGCCAGGATTTGACGCGAGAGTTGAATGCGCAACTCATACGCGCCCTGCGAAGTGAGATAGAGCAACACCATCTGCGAAGCGAACCCGAATAACGGAATTGCCAGACAGAACGCGACAAACGTCCAGGTGAGACCCGACGGCGCGACGCCGGTAAGGCCGTCTCCGACGGCGCGCTTGATGAGCGCGATCAGCGTCGTGTAACCGACGCCCGCGAGAAAGCTGGTCGCTACCGCAAGCACAATCAGCTTCCGCGAGTGGCGAATTCCTTTCGACCACTTGCCGATGACCTGTACGAGTTTGATTAGATTTCTCATCAGTTGAAACTCTGATCAGTCTGTGTCAACCGCGGCGTTTTTCTTCAATGCACTGCCGCAGTTGTTCGCCGAGTACCTGAACGTTTGGCTCGTGCAGAATCGAAAAGTGATTGCCCGGGATTTGGTGTACGTCGACGCCTTCTGTGGCCAGACGTCCCCATCCTTCGATGGGCGTGACCTTCGTTTGCTTCGACTTCTTCTTCGCGCTGTCCCAATCCTCGCTGAACATCGTGGAAAAATCGTCAGCCGGTAAGAAGAGATTGATGCGGCCTTTGTAAGGTTCGGGTTTATAGCGACGCGTCGTGTTCGCGTAAATCTTGAAGATGTCGAAGAGTTTGCGAAACTCGACGAGCGTCATTTCAGTTGGCACGAGTTTCGTTCGTCTCGCTTCCGACCAAAGCTTGCGCAGCTCAACCATCTGCGGCTGCGGAACCCACGCCGTACCACGATCGACAAACTCGCGCGGCAGGCCCAGGTCGAGAGCAAAGATCGACAACAGCACCGCCCAGTTGTATTCAGACTCTTCAGCTTCCGGCACGCCAGTGTCGATCAGCGCGAGCATCGCGATCTCCTGACCTTGTTGCTGAAGCTGGCGCGCCATTTCAAAAGCGATCACGCCGCCCATGGACCAACCCGTCAACCAATATGGTCCGACCGGCTGGAACCCGCGAACCGCTTGTACGTAGTCCGCCGCCATCGCTTCGATCTCGGTGTGATAGACAGCCATTCCGTTCTCCGGCTCACGGGGTTGAATACCGAAGAATGGTTGATCGGCGCCGATGTGTTGGACGATGTCTTTGTAACACCAGACGTTTCCACCGCTGGCGTGGGGACCAAAGACCGGCGGTTGGCTGCCTTCCGGACGCAGCGGCACGATTAGCGACTGCAACAGGTTTTCCTTGCCATGACCGATCAGGCCGGCGAGATGTTCGACCGTCGGATCTTCAAACAACTCGGCCATCTGCACGCGCTTGCCCAAACGCTCTTCAATGCGGGCAACGAGCATGATCATCTGCAACGAGTGACCGCCGAGTTCGAAGAAGTTGTCGCTGATGCCGATCGGATGAATCTTGAACAGCTCTTCCCAGATGTCCACCAACTGCTGTTGCAGATCGTTTTGCGGAGCAACGTATTCCCGGCCCGCGCGCGTGAGCGAAACCTGCGGCGCTGGCAACGCGGCACGATCGACCTTGCCGTGTTGTGTCAGCGGCAACTCTTCAAGCGGTACGAACACTGCCGGAACCATGTATTCAGGCAAGCGTTCCTTCAGATACGTTCGCAACTCATCGCTGCCTGGTCCACCTTCAGCGTTGGGCACGAAGTACGCGACGAGGAGCTTCTGATCCGCCGTCTGTTCTTTAGCCATCACCACGCCCGCTTTCAGTCCGGGATGAGCCGAGAGCACGGCTTCGATCTCACGCGGTTCGATACGGAAGCCACTAATCTTGACCTGATCGTCAACGCGGCCGAGGAACTGAACCAATCCATCGTTCAGATAACGTGCGGCGTCACCGGTTTGATAGAGACGCGCTCCCGGCTCGCGTCCATAAGGATCCGGTGTGAACCGCTCGGCGGTAAGATCGGGTCGGCTGTGATAACCGCGGCCGAGCCCGTGACCACCGATGAATAGTTCTCCGCGTTCGCCGATACCGGCAG
>DATELP010000281.1:0-30959 GCA_035276425.1 Pyrinomonadaceae bacterium | reverse complement strand
TGATGGCAAGACGATTCTGAAGGGCATCAACCTGACGAGTAACAAAGGCGAGATTCACGCGATCATGGGACCGAATGGTTCCGGGAAATCCACGCTCGCGAAGGTGCTGGCCGGACATCCGCAGTATGAAGTGACTGGGGGCGAGGTCCTTTACGAGGGTCGCAACCTGCTCGAACTTTCGCCCGACGAACGCGCGCGCGAAGGCGTGTTCATGGCGTTTCAGTATCCGATCGAAGTGCCGGGCGTCTCGAACGCGCAGTTTCTCCGGCTCGCCTACAACGAGAAACGCAAACATCTTGGCGAAGAAGAGCTCGATCCGCTCGAGTTTAAGGATCTGCTGAAAGAGCGCGCGAAAGTTGTGGAGATGGATTCGAGCTTTATGACGCGCTCGGTCAACGAAGGCTTCTCCGGCGGCGAAAAGAAACGCAACGAGATCCTGCAGATGGCGGTGCTCGAACCGAAGCTTGCCGTGCTCGACGAAACGGATTCCGGTTTGGACATCGACGCGCTGCGCGTTGTTGCGTCGGGTGTGAACAAACTGTTGACGCCGGATAACGCAATCATTGTTGTGACTCACTATCAGCGACTGTTGAATTACATCGTGCCGCACTTCGTGCATGTGCTGGCCGGTGGCCGTATCGCGCGCGAAGGTGGGAAGGAGTTGGCGCTCGAGCTCGAGTCGAAGGGTTACGACTGGATCAAGACGCCGGCGGGTGGTTCTGCAAACTTGAACGCGGCGAATTAAGCAATGGTCACTGAACTCGCAAAAACAGAGAACAATTATCAATCGGCGTTTAGGTCCGTGCGTGAATTGAGTCCGACGGTTCCGTGGTTGGAACTGGTGCGTACGAGCGCGATGGATCGTTTCGAGCAACTCGGATTTCCAACAGTTCATGATGAGAACTGGAAGTACACGAACCTGGCGCCATTGGCGAAGCAGAGTTTCGCGCCGGCGACGCGTACCGAGAAGTTCGCGGTTGATGTTGAGCGTTTCACGTATTCAGAAACAGCTACTGCGCACCTCGTTGTAGTGAACGGCTTCCTGTCCGAAGAGCTTTCAAACAAGTCGGGACTCGAAAACGTTATCGCGATCGATCTATTAACTGCGGTCTCTGATGCGCGGTACAACAAGATCGCGCGCGCTTATCTCGCACGGAATGCTGGTTACCACAACAACGGTCTTGCGGCGTTGAATACTGCGTTTCTTCAGTCGGGAGTATTTCTTTTGATCCCGAAGAACGTCAAGGTTGAGAAGCCAATTCAAGTCACGTTCCTGACGGACGATGAGAACGCCAGCTTCCCGCGGCTGTTGGTCGTCGCCGAAGAGCACAGTTCTGCGACGTTGATCGAGAGCTTTGTTTCGACTGGTGAAAACCAATACTTCACCGACGCGGTTACGGAGGTCGTCATTAAAGACGGCGCGCGGCTCGAACACTACCGCGTGCAGCAGGAGTCAGGCAAAGCCTTCCACACGTCACTAACTTCAGCCGAACTCGGACGTGGTAGTAGTTACGACACGACCTCGATCAATCTCGGCGGCCGTTTGGCGCGTCACGATATTTCCGTCGTGATGGATAACGAAGGCGCTGAGTGTTGGGTCGATGGACTGTATCTTGTCGGCGCCGATCAGCACACCGATACGCATTCGGTGATCGATCATCAACAACCACACTGCAACAGCCATCAGTTGTACAAAGGCATCCTCGACGGCAACGCCCGCGCGGTTTTCAATGGCAAGGTTTTCGTTCGTGAAGGTGCACAAAAGACCGATGCGATGCAGACCAACAAGAACCTGCTGTTGTCGCCGCAGGCTCGCGTCGACACGAAACCGCAACTGGAGATTTATGCGGATGATGTGAAGTGCGCGCACGGTGCGGCTGTCGGGCAGATCGATCAGGAAGAATTGTTTTACCTTCAGGCGCGCGGGATCAATCCGGAACTCGGACGCAGCTTGTTGACTTACGGCTTTGCCGAGGAAGTGATCGAGAAGATCAAGATTGATTCGATCAAGGCTCAACTGGATGAGATCGTGCTGCGTCAGTTGAACACGCAATTGGAGTAGTAGGCAATCCACAGATTACACAGATTGTTTTGTGGAATCTGCGTAATCTGTGGATGGATGAGGTTGCAATGGTACAGACGGTGGATTCAGTAGTTGCGACGAAGGTTTCAGAATCATGGAACGTTGAACGCATTCGCGCCGACTTTCCGGTGTTGCATCAAACCGTTAACGGCAAACCGCTCGTCTACCTCGACAACGGCGCTTCGTCACAAGTGCCGCAAGTGGTCATTGATCGCGGCAGCATTTATCTCGAACAGGAACATTCGAATATTCATCGCGGCGTTCATTACCTGAGCCAGCGAGCGACGACAGCGTACGAAGGCGCGCGCGAAAAGGTGAAACGTTTCATCAATGCTCGCGAGGCGCGCGAGTGCATTTTCGTGCGCGGCGCCACCGAAGGCATCAATCTCGTCATGTACGGCTACGGCCGCAAGTTCATCGGCGAAGGCGACGAGATCATCATCTCGGCGATGGAGCACCACGCCAACATCGTTCCGTGGCAGATGCTCTGCGAAGAGAAAGGCGCGAAGCTGCGCGTGATTCCGATGAACGATGCGGGCGAGTTGCTGATCGACGAGTACGACGGACTGCTGAATGAGCGAACGAAGCTGGTCGGCGTGGTCCATGTGTCGAATGCGCTCGGCACGATCAACCCGGTCAAGCAGATGATTGCGCAGGCGCACAAGTATGGCGTGCCGGTGCTCGTCGACGGCGCGCAGGCTGCGCCACATATGCCGATCGACATGCAGGATCTGGACTGCGATTTCTACGTGTTTTCCGGTCACAAGATGTACGCGCCGACCGGAAGCGGCATCGTTTACGGCAAGGCTGAGTTGCTCGAGAAAATGAATCCGTTTCAGGGCGGCGGCGACATGATCAAGACTGTCACTTTTGAGAAGACGACTTACGCGGATTTGCCGAACCGCTTGGAAGCAGGTACGCCGGCGATCGCGTCGCAAATCGGGTTGGGAGCTGCGATTGATTATCTGAACACGATTGGTCGCGAGCAGGCGGCAGCGCACGAAGCCGAGTTGTTACGTTACGCAACGGAACGTGTGTCGGCGATTGAAGGCGTGCGGGTCATCGGAACAGCGAAAGAAAAAGCCAGCGTGCTGTCGTTTGTGATCGACGACATTCACCCGCACGACATCGGCACGATCCTGGACCAGGAGGGAATTGCCGTTCGTGCCGGTCATCATTGTGCGCAACCGGTGATGCAACGGTTCAACGTTCCCGCGACGGCGCGCGCGTCGTTTGCGTTCTACAACACGAAGGAAGAGATCGACGTGCTCGCGCGCACCATCGAACGCGTGATTGAGATCTTTAGTTGATTGGCCCATGTCTGAATTAAGCGAACTCTACCAGCAGGTAATCCTCGACCATAACAAGAAGCCGCGAAACTTTCGCAAGCTCGAGCACGCGAATCACAGTGCTGAAGGCTATAACCCGCTTTGCGGCGATCACCTGACGATCTATCTCGACCTTGAAGGCGATGCGGTGAAGGAGATCGCGTTTGAGGGATCGGGGTGTGCGATCTCGAAGGCCGCGGCGAGTATGATGACGCAGGCGGTGAAAGGTAAGAGTAAGGAACAGGCCGAGGCGTTGTTTAGCGAGTTTCACTCGATGGTGACGGGCGAGCTCGATGAAGAGAACGAAGAGAACAAGTTGGGAAATCTAAAGATCTTTGCTGGTGTTCGCGAATTTCCGGTGCGCGTCAAATGCGCGACGCTTCCCTGGCACACACTCCACGCCGCGTTGAATAACGAAGCGCGTACCTCCACCGAGTAGAGCCACAAAAAGGCACAAAAGCACAAGAGGCACAAGAAGCAGGAGAAAAGTAGCCCGTCACCTGTCTACCTCGTTCTTCTTGTGCCTTTTGTGCTTTTTGTGCCTCTTTGTGGCCTATGGCGTCACGATCAAGGGCGCCGAGTTTGTTCCTACCAACCTTCCGTTCGCGTATGCCTTGAGCGTTAAATTGTACGCGCCGGTGCAGGCGTGCTTCGGTACGTGGAACTGCTCGTTCCGTTTTCGAGTTTCGCCGGCCTTGATGGATAACGGCCCGCCGATATCGATCACCGCGCTGCCACACGGGCCCGAGTAGCGCAACACAAACCAGACCCACAATCTTTCCCCAGTGTTATTGGTGAATGTGAAGTCGAGCTGCGCATGCTTGCCGCGTTTCACCGTGCCTGGCGAAGTCAGCGTCACTTTCAGGCCGCCACTGCTGCCCGTAACCGTGAACGTTGTCGTCGCGGTCCTGGTGTTTCCGGCGACGTCGGTCGCGACGATCGTGATCGTGTGTGTGCCGGCTCCGACCATCATGCCCGCAACCGGGCTTTGACTTAGCGTCACTGGACCACAGTTGTCGCTTGCGGTTGTGTTCGCGAGTACATTCGGAATAGCTGCTTGACCATTCGATCCTGCGCTAACGCTTGTCGGCGCCGGTGCAGTGACGGAGGGTGCGGTGTTGTCCATGACTTTCACTGTTTGCGTCGCCTGCGTTGAGTTACCGGCGGCGTCAATCGCCGTGTAAGTGATCGTGGTCGTGCCGACCGGGAAGACGTTGCCGGAAGGTACGCCACTGCGTGCGACGCTCACGCTGCCGGCGTTGTCAGCCGCAGTCGCGCTGCCGAGCTGCGCGTCGGTAACGAGAGTGCCGCACGCGATGGCTCCGGCGCCTGTGTTGGCGGTGACGTTCGCCGGCGCCGAAAGTGTCGGGGCGGTTGTGTCGTTGACTGTGAACGTCGTCGTTGCAGTGCTGGTGTTTCCCGCAGCGTCAGTTGCCGTGATCGTGATCGTGTGCGCGCCGACACCGACCATCGTTCCGGCGACCGGACTCTGGCTCAACGTTACTGGACCACAGTTATCGTTTGCAGTTGTGGTTGCGACGACATTCGGAATCGCAGCCTGACCGGTTGGCCCAGCGCTGGCGCTGGTTGGCATTGGCGCATTGATCGCCGGTGCGGTGTTGTCGATCACGGTAACGGTCTGCGTGGCTTGAGCAGAATTGCCGGTGTCGTCAGTTGCCGTGTAAGTGATCGTGGTGGTGCCGACCGGGAAGACGTTGCCGGACGGAACACCGTTACGGGCAACGTTCACATTAGTCGTGTTGTCGGTGGCAGTCGCGTTTCCAAGTGCTGCGTCATTGACGACGGCGCCGCACGAAGTGGCGCCTGCTCCCGTGTTCACGGTGATGTTCGGTGGCGCGGTGATTGTGGGCCGAACCGTGTCGTTAACGGTGATCGAAACGGTCGCCTCAGCGCTCGTTGCGGGCGCGGCGGAGTCGTCGCCCGTGTCGCGCACGGTGAACTTGAAGCTGTCCGATCCGGCGAAGTCTGCGTTCGGCGTGTAGCTCAAGCTGGCTCCACTACCGGACAACGTGCCGTGAGCCGGGCTTGCGGAAACTTGAAAGATCAGGTTAGCAGCCGTGGTTTCGAGATCGTTTCCGCTCAACGTGATCGACACGTGCGTGTTGCTGTTCGTCGTCACTGACTGGCTATCAGCAACCGGCACATCGTTCACCGCATTCACAGTGATGTTTACAGTCGAAGTGTTCGAGTCGTGACTGCCATCATTGACGCGGAAAGTAAAACTATCCGAACCGTGGAAGTTCGCTGCGGGCGCGTACGTAAATACTGGTCCAACTCCCGACAGCACGCCATTCGCCGGCGACGTTACGATCGTGTAAGTAAACGAAGGCGAGAGACTCGGACTCACTGCGCTCAGAACTATTCCCACCGGCATGTCTTCATCAGTCGTCGCGGCCTGGTTTTCCGTTCCCGGCGGATTGTTGCCATCAACTCCTGCTTCGATCGAGTTTTCAATCGCATCCGGCACGTTCGCAAAGAAGTCGTAACCGGTCAACGCTTCGACTGCGTCAACGGTCGTCAGGTACGCGTGCCAATCGCTGTTGATGCTGTTCTGGTTCGGCATGATCACCGCGATCGTTCTCGCGCCTGCACTCACGCGCGAAACGTCGTTGTCGCCCACCGGCAACACCAGCGCGACCTTCCACGTGAACGCCGGAACCGTCACGTGACCATTGGCGATCGTGTTAGCTGACCCGTTGTCACCCGAACCACCGACGCCCGCCGGACCGGCAACGATGTAAATCTCGTTCGGTCCGAGCAGCGTGCGCAGGAAGGCTTCGAGATCCGCCCACGGACCCTGATTGTTGTTCGGCGCTTGCGGGACCATGTTCGACATCAGGAACGTTTCCTGATTGAGCGGGATCGACGCCAAGTTGTCGCGGTCGGCGTTCGGTGTCATGTGACCCCGATCGAAGCCGGACGCGAAGTAGTCAGTCGACTGCACGCGATACCAATCCGGCGAAACAGCGGGATCGGCGCGGAAGGTGTCGTTGCGTGGCAGGTTGCCGGTCCAGGCGCTTTCGAGATGCCAACTGACCCAGTTCGGCGTTCCCTTGTCGCGGTTGTACGAGAGCGAGAACGACGGCTTCTCCATCAAGTAGTTGTTGGGTTGTGAAAGCTCGACAGCTGCATTCGATGGATTACCCATCGTCAGGTGTACGCTCGGTGGCTGCGGCGCCGGTGCGCCCGCGGCAACGACCGTGAATGTCCACACGTGATCCGCGAAGAGCGTGTCGCTGTTTGGTCCAGCGTCGTCGAAATCCCGATCGTGAACGTTCGCGTGCGCGATCGTGACCGTGCACTGCTCGCCAAACTGGAAGCCCGTGTTCGGCGTGATGTGATAGCCCTTCGCATCGTTGTAAGACGCGACGGTCGCGCTGTTGTGCGAACCCGAGCTCGTACAAGTGACGTCGAACCACGAACCAACCACGTCAACCGGTTCGCTGAAGTCAACGGTGATCGTCGCGTCGTACGGCGTATTGAAGCCGTCAGAGATCGGATCGGTACCCGCGACCCACGGACCAAGCTCGACAATCGGCGCACTACGGCGCGGATTCGGCGCGGCGGTCTGGAAGTCGTCGCCGTTTTGGTTCGTATCCTGCGAGCCGTTCAGCTTTCTGAACAACGCGTTGGTATTGCTCGGCGCCGTTGCACGCGCGCCACCCTCAAAACAACTGGCCGACGTTCCATAACCAACAAAGTCGACGATGTCCGGATCGCTGCCGTTCGGACAACTTCCGCTCAGCGAGATCGAATTACTCACTAAAGCGATCTTGCCGGTCGTGGCGCTCATGTTGATGTCGCCGGAGATGTTTGGCAGGACGGGCAACGGCGCGCCGTTAGCGCCGCCGGAGGCGAGTGCGACGAGGAAGTATTCACCCGGCGCGATCGTGCCGCCGAGTGGTTGTTTGTTGGTCCAACTCGTTCCCGCGGCCGATGCGTATTGCAGCGACCAGCCGGCGAGATTGAAAGAGATTCCGGTCGGGTTATAGATCTCGACGTAGTCGTTCGTGAACGTCGCGCCGGTGTTTCCGCCGCCGCCGTAGAGTTGACTGATAACGAGATGGTCCACCGGAGGCGGCGGCTGCTGCACGGTCAAACCGATCGAGCCGCTGCCACTGCGCGACTGCGCGTCGGCGATCGAGAATGGCAACGACTTCGCGCCCGGCGAAGTAAGCGCCGCAACGACGGCCGTGTGAGTAAACACGTTGTCGCCCGCAACTGTGTCGCCATTCAAGCCATCGTCCAGGAACTGCTGACTCGCAGATCCGCCGATCGACGAAAGGTCGGCTGTAACTGTCAGACCTGTGCTCGCGGGGTTCGTTCCCGGAGTAACCGCGACTGTCAGTGTCGAAGTCCCGCCCGGCAACACTGAATTCGGATTTGCGTTGCCAGTGCCGGACGGATTCGTCGCGACTACCGCGCCGAGGCCCAGGATCGAAACGTTGTCGATGGCTAACGCGGGTGCGTTTGTAGTAGTGCTGCCTGTATTGACGGAATAATTCCACGCGAGGAAGAAATTGGCGCCGTTGGCGATCGAAACGTTCAGCGTCTTGTTGCTTACTGAAGCTGTCGCGCCGGGAGCAGTTGCAAAACCGTTGTTATCCGCGTCGGGCGCGAAGCTTGTGAGGAAGTCTGGTCCGGCGTTGGTCCATGAATTACCGTCGGTTGAATAAAAGAGTTGATAGCGGAAACCCGCGGGGTTTGAACCGTTGCGATATTTCTCGACGTCGTAAGAGATCTGTAAACCGGAAAGTGCGCCGCCGGTGTTGTTGACGAGTTGAGCGTAGAGATTGCCGCTCGCCGTCGCCGTGCCGGAAGCGATGAAACCCGGTGCGCGATCGGCGTTGCCTAAAGTGGTCGTGCCCGCGCCGAAGTTGTAACTGCCGTTTGCCGCAGTCGTCGATACGTTTGCGCCGCCGACGCGCAAGGTTTGCGTGCTGCCCGAAGCGAATGAGCCAACACTGCGAGGCACAGTAAGTGTTACTACACGAAAATCCGCGGGCAGGTTCGAAGGCGTGGGACTCGACAACGGAACGTTGAGGCTGTCGAAGTTCTGCGTGTAAGCGACCGACGTGGAAAGCGAGATCGCAGCGAACGCGACATAGACTGAGACGAGTGCGACAACGGTGGCAACAACTACCACGCGCCACGTTCTGATTGCTGCTGGTCTATGAGTTTTTTGTCGTCGTGTGCGACGGAGAGAAGGCTGCGGCTTACGCGCGAACATGGTCGGTATCCTCCCAAACACTCGTGACGTTGAGACGTACTTTGGAGAGGTATACCGGCAGAACAATTCGTGGCCGGTAAGGGCCAATGCAAGCTTTTACCAGTCCGAAAAGGGCGGGTCAATAGGCAAAAAGGGCCTTTTGAGGCCAATGACAGGATTCGGGTCAAGGTGACAAACATCGGTCACCCGTTTCGGTCAACCTGGTGGTGAAATATGGGGAAAGGTGCTGTTCGGAGCGCGGGCGGCTCGCCCGCAGTAGCAGCTAAATGCGGCGCACGGCTTCAGGGAGCGGGCGAGCCGCCCGCGCTCCAACTGCGAAAGGTGCGGTGTCCTGGCGGGCCTTTCCGGGTGCCGCCAGGACACTGCGATTCAAGTATGGTCCTACTTCACCTGGAACTGAACCGTGTGCAACACGGGATCAGATCCGGCTGTGAAGTAGAGGTTGTAAACGCCGGTCGTGAGTCCGGTTGTCTTCAAGTTGAGAATGTAGAAACCACCAGTGAAGCGGAAGTTGTTATCCGGATTCGCATTCCCGGCGGTTATTACATCGCCGAAAGCTTCTTCCGATACCAAACCTACGCCAACAGCGTGAACAACCGTGCTCTCAGACGAGACGTTGTTGCCGTTGCTGTCGCAGAGTTGGATCTTGATCGGATATGCAGCTCCACTCTTCACCGCTTTGGTCGGGTCGTATTGCAGACAGATGTTGAAGGTTACATTCAACGTGCCTGTGTCACTGCTCGGAGCCGTGGATGGTCCACCGCTGAACTCTCCAGTGATGGTGAGTGCTTGCGGCGCCGTTCCACCCGGTAGGATGTAATTCGCCGTTGCCACTCCACCGGAGACATTGCCAACAACCGGCGAGCCCACAACAACATTTGCCGAGTTCCTGACGGTGAACGTCACAGTGCCCTCGTTTACCGTGCCTGCCCCGGTCGTTACGTTCGCAGTCAGCGTTACGCTTTGATCAGTTGCACTGAACGTCGCGGTGGCGTCGGCTACGGAAGTTGTTGACGCGGCGGCCGGGAACTTGAGGTAAAGGACCGGCATGTCGTGATCGGAGTTCCGTTCCGGCCTCGTGGCGTCGTTGAGGAACAACGATCCCGGCACTTCAGGGAAGTCGGCGTTGTTACGCGCTATGTGATAACGCTGAACGAGACCAGCCGCGACCGTGTTCAGCAACATGTGATCGATCGCCTGCGGCGTACCTTCGAAGATGAAGCTGTATCGCTGATCCGCCGGCAGCGTGTCTGTCATGTTGATGAAGTCGGGACTGACGAGATCCGGACTCTCGTCAACCACGATCTGATTGTCCGCGGTCGGCGTGCCTTTCGCGGTGGCGATCGGATCGGTGTAGCCATCGTTGAATTGATAAGCGTTGTAGTCGCCGATCGAAAGAACAGGTACTCCCGGATTGTTCGATTGCAGTTCCTGCAACAGGTTCGCGAGGAACTCACCCTGCGTCTTTCGCTTGGCGCGTACGCGGATACCTTCGGAGCCAACCACCTCGATGTCGATAAACGAGCGGAGGTGGTTCACGACGATGATGATCGGCCGCGGGTTGAGCGTTGCGAAGTCAACCGTGCCGCGCAAAACGAGCGGCGGACGATCGTTGAGCAATGCCGGTGCGTTGGTGTTTGGATCGATGAAGGTGTTGCAGTTCCCGGCCGTGCCGTCGCAACCCGCCTTTTCGATCTGCGTGATGCTGTCGATCTGGACGCGCGACGTCTTGATCAGGAAGCCAACATCCTGGTCGGCATCGCCGGACTCACCATCAGCCTCAATCAAACGCGCCTCGTAGTGAACACCGGAGATGCTTTCGATCTCGGCGGCCAAAGCTTGCAGTCCGCTGAGTTCGAAAATCTCGATAGTGCCGATAACGTCGGGCAAGTGCATTACGTCGCGAATCGCGAGCGCGGCCTTGTGACGTTGCGTAGCGTTGTTGTTGAAGTTTTCGATGTTGTAACCGGCAACGGTGAACTCGCCCGCCGCTGGTGTAGGTACCGGCACGGCGCTCATGTTAGCGGTTCTGCTCGGCGTCGTTTCCGGATCGATCTTGTAATCGTCAAACGTGAAATCGAGTGGACCAGTGACGTTTGTGATCGTCACGTTTGTAGTGACCGAGAAGACAGTCGAACCAGCCAGGCCGTCGCTGTCGATCATGATGCGTTCGGGGTTCTTGTCCCAAATCGGAATGCAGCAATCGGGAACGCCCGAAGTCGGATCCGGTGGCACTTGCAAACCGGCTTCGATGCCCGGCTCGCGTATTGGCCGCGCGACACCCTCGAGCACGGTGAACGTCTCGCCGAATTCATTTGTCGGCGCGACCGAGACGAGCGTGTCGGCATGGACGCGCATGCCTTCGAAGCGCTCGAGCTGATCGATTGGACCTGCGGGATTGAGAATCGTCGTCGTCAACACGATCGGCGCCGGTAACGGATTGCCGCTCGAGTTAATCGCGACGTTGCTGTTGCTGGAAGAGATCTGCGTCAGGTTGAAGAACTCGGTCGCTGTGCCGGTGACGGTAACAGCGTCGCCGACGGCTGCTGACGGGGAAGCGCCAGTGAAAACAAAGATTCCTTCCGAGGTGTTCGGATCGGCGTCAATGTTCGGGTCCTGCATGAAGAAGCCGTTTGACTTGCGCGCCGTGACGACGCCGGAAGTGATGACGTCGAGTCCTGCGAACGGCGATGTAGCTCCGTTGCCCTGGACGTCGTGAATCGCAGCGACGACCGGAGGCGGCGGACAACTGTTTGCGCCGTCGGGCGTTGGCGTTCGAGCGAGATACGTGCTGGTGTTGCGTGCGCCACCGTCGCCGTTTGGACAACGGCCAATGGAAGCGGTCGTACTATCGCCAGCGCCGCTCTCGTCGACTTGCGGCTGACCCGCGTTCAGAAGTACGAGCAGTCCGGGGTCATCGGCGTCGGCAGTGTCGTAAACGACTGCGTCGCGCAAGTTCGCCGTACTAACCGGCGTGTTGTTCGGGAAGTTGGTGGCATTGGCGGCGTAGAGCGCTACTGCATCCGCGCCGTTTTGCAGTGTATCGTTCGGGAAAGTCAGATCGACTCCGGAAACCGCGGCGTTGCCGATCGTGAAATAACCGGCGGCGTTCGTGCTGAAACCGTCGAGGTCAATCGCGCGGTACGAGAGATCGTTTGAGCCGTTGAAGAACACGACTACGAGACCGGTGAGCGACGTGTTGCCCACACCGCCGTCGTAAAGTTCGACAAACTCCAACGTGTCAGTGCCCGCGGTGTCTGAATCGAGTTCGTTGATGATCACGTTGTTCGCGACGACCGGCGGCGCGGCAGCGGTGGTGAACGAGAAGACGAAGTTTGCCGCCATTTGATCCGGTGGATCGCTGACGTCCTGATCCGTGATCTGAGTTGCGTTGACGGTCACCGTGCAGGTCGTGCTGAACGGCAGGTCAACAGTCGGATCGAGCGTGAATGTTGTTGACGGTGAAGCGCTCTGCGTGAACGTCTTCGATGTTCCAGTGGGACATTCGATTGTGAACGCGCTCGCAGTTGCGTTGACGCTCTCAGTGAAAGTGATCGTGATGTTCGTATCCGCGGCAACATTGGTTGCGCCATTTATCGGACTCGTGTTGAGTACCGAAGGCGCGCTATCACCCGCGCCGAAAGTCTGTCCGGTGTTCGGAAGATTCTGCGTGTTGGCAATCGGAGTGGACCAGGTGAAGTTGCCGTAGGTCGTGCCGTTGCCTTGAAGCTGAAGCGACTGACCGATCGGCGTCGTGCCGGGTTCTGTAACACCGATATCGGTGCAGGTCAGACCGAGTGCCGTATTGCTGGTCGCGGTGAATGTTCCACCGTAGCAAAGGAACTGAACGACTGTGTTCGACGGATCGATCAATGCGATGCCGTCGGGATTGCCGTTTTGTATGCCGTTGACTGCATAGTTCAGCGAGACAGTGCCGTAGCCACCCTGTTGCGATGGAATCGTGCCTGTTAGCGGGTCGTTGTCGTAACGCGCTCCGCCAGCGCCGTTGTAGAGCTCGATGCGCCAGCCCGTAAGGTTTGTACCCGCAGGACCGGCGATTTCGATGAATTCTCCCGCGTCGGTGCCGGTATTGTCATAGTGAAATTCGTTTATGAAGACGGTTGAACTGGAGCCGGGTATCGGCGCTGGAGCCATCGTTGCGACATACCGTCGTGAGGCAACGCTGACGAGCAGAACGGCCGCGATTGCAGCCATCACGACGAACAGAGTTCGTCCATAAAATCTCAAAGGGGCAGTAGTCGGCATAGAAGAACCTTTCGTAATCAAAATAAACACAACTTTCCGCACGTTTATTGAGAGGAATACCGGAGGTATCTTGAGGCCGGTAGGGAAATGGTGGGCGTCTTTTATCAGTTCTAAAGGGGTGGGTCAAGCCGCAAAACCAGGGTAATGACCTCGTGACAGAAGATTTCCAAAAGTCGTAACACTACATTCAACACGAAGCGCAGAACTGGTGGATATTTCGAACAGCTTTGCTCAAGTTCTTCTCATTCACACCGGGCTTCAGCCCGGTGAAAAACCTTCTGTTATTTGAGAAACCGTTTCAACGGTTTCCCTTGCGAAAATAACGAAAACCGTTGAAACGGTTTCCTGCTGTCGCGTTCATTTATGCCACCGGGCTGAAGCCTGGTGTGAATGAGAAACCCTTCCGCAACCTAAGCGGGCTTATTCAGCTCGAGCAGATTCTTCAATCTCTGGAAACAGGTCTCCTTTTCGTTAAGGAGTTTTGTTTTGTCTTGGGTGTGCTTAATCTGCTGCTCGAGGTGTGTGATGTACAGTTGGATCGCGTGTATTTCAACAGCGCGATTCAGAGCTTCGACTTGCCGGTTGAGCATCTCGTACGTTTTCGCTCTGTCGGTTTGCGTACGAAGCGATTCCTCATCAGCCTTTAGAAACTGAACGCGCTGTTCCTCGAGGGCCTTCCTCTGCAACAGCAGCGTGCAGACGATTCCGGCCAGCGCCAAACCAGAGAACAGCGAATTCACCGCGCCAAAGGATTCACCGAAATTGCTCGCAAGGTTCCAGTCCTTGAAGAACCTGTAAATGACCACGGCGCTAACTACTTCCAGCACGATGACCACAACAGACAAACCGACCGCCAGCCCGAGACGCTCACGCTTAATCTTTTCTTCGCTCATTTGGTTTAGTTATCTTTGCGACAATCCAACTTCGGACCGGAAATCTACTGCAATCGGAGTCCCCTCGCGACGCAAGCTCTCGACACATTTTGCGAAGTTGTTTTGCAGGTGCTGCATCTTGTCTTTAACAGTCGTTCCAAAACTGATTTGCCCGCCCGCACTGTAGCTAATCAATCCCGCGACGAGCGCTTCAAACTGCAACGCTCTGCGTATTCCCTTGATCTGGACACCGATGTCAATTGAACGTCGATACGGATCTCTTTGCGGTATGCCATAGCGTTCGCAATATTTTGTGAACCAAACCTCCGGTTCGAG
Source organism: Pyrinomonadaceae bacterium (assembly GCA_035276425.1). Lineage (GTDB taxonomy): Bacteria > Acidobacteriota > Blastocatellia > Pyrinomonadales > Pyrinomonadaceae > PSRF01. The sequence continues at coordinate 16,823 of DATELP010000281.1, read as the reverse complement.
TCCGCTGTTTGCCCTGAGTATCTTGAGACTGTCGTAGTGCATTTGCGCGATGTCGCACAAATAGGGAAGCATTTGCTCCGCGTATTCTGACGCTCTCCTTAACTGAAGCGCGTCGCCGCCACCGTGCGGATGAAGATACTGCTGGATGTTCTGATAGAAGAACCCGAAGGTGTTGCTGGACAGGCTGGCTAAGCATCTCCCGCGATAGGTCAAATAGACTTTGTTGGCCGTCTTATTCCATTTTAAATCGTCGGCAGAAGTAATCCTTCTGTGCGATCTGAACTCAACGATACTGCCGGGCGCGACGTCAGTGTGCAGCTCGTACAACTTGTTGATTATCTCGTCTTCGGTGTAGTCCAACTCCTTCAAACGGTTTTCGACTTCGCTGATGTAAGGATTGTGAAAGGCCCGCCGGTGATCGTGTTCGTATTCTTTCTCCAGTGTCAGATTCCAAATCGTGGTAATGATCAGGTAAGACAGAATGCAGCCCGCTCTTTTCTTACCGTTATGAATCCAGTTCTCCGTTTCCTTGACGACGTTATACGCGGGTATTTGGTAGTCGCGGTCGGTACTCGCTAACCATTGATAGAACAACGTGGAGATGTACCACGCAGGGTAACCCAAAGCTTCCTTGAGATCGTATTTCGCGCTCTTGATCACATGACTCAAAACATCCCGATGAATGAAAAGAAACTCTCGTAGTGAACTGTTTGTCAGGTAAATGAGCATGTTGTCGTGCAAGACATTCATGACCTGCGCGGAGAGTTTTTTGAAGTCTCGATAAACACTCTCGCTCATCAGTGGTTCGTAATCCGTCAAATGCTTTTTGTACTCTTCAATTCTTCTCAGGCTCTCTTCCTTCTGACTCAAATCCGAGATTTCCTGGGCGATGCTCATCTCGCTGTCGATCCGGGCGTTGTACTCATCGCGATACTGCTTTTGTTTTCGCTTCGCCAGATCCATGCGCTGCTCGACTATCGACTCGAGCTCATTTGGCTCGATGATCGGAATGTCGATCCCCCACAAGGGATTCCCGTCGTTGTCGCGATCGATCCTCATCTTTATTCGTTTGCGATAAGGAGGCGCGCCGGGTTCTTCGAATGGATCCTCGTCGCGGTAAACGTTCTCTTCGCGAATGGCCACCACAGTTGAGACTCTGTTTCCCATTCCCTGGTGAAACGTCTTCACGAGATCTATGACTTCGGGTTGTAGTGGCTCCGGCAAAGCGTCGGTGTTATCAAACCAGATGATTTGACGGTCATAATTGCAAAGGTCCTGCGCTGCGTAGATGAGGTGGGCGATCCCGATAGTCTTCTCGAGTTGCTTGGTTAATGCGGACACGCCTTTGTTCAGGTGTGTGGCCTTCAACCAGGCATATAAATCCGCTCGTTCATTCTCGCTGCTCTTGAATCGGAACCGCTGTAACTGAAGGTTAGCCTCATCGCGCAACTCATGGATGGTGGCGCTGAGCGCACTCGGCAGCCGATTCCGCTGGCCCGGCTGGAGCAGGTATTCCCACAGTCGAAGCCGCTCAAAAACTTTTTCGTCGTGATCGAGTGGGAAGAGGTCTTCCAGGTATCGCACCATCACCTGGCGTTTGAGGGATTCGACGAAGGAATCGCGGTTCAGGTTAAGGTTCTGTTTGATGAACCGGATATCAAGAAAGACGATAAAGATCCGCAGCGCCGCGGAATTCTTCATCTCCCGTTGAATCTTCTTGCCAACCGTGGTTTTTCCCGAACCCCTCGGACCAACGAGTAATAGATATTCGCCGGACATCCTGATGTCCTTTTTCAAGACCTCCTCGACATCGCGCTTTACGTAGAGGTAGTCGTAAAACTCACTCTCGCCAAAGGAATATGGCTTAGTCATCTCCGACCGGTGAGCTTTGGCATTACTCTCCGGGTCCTCGCGCGAATACGATTCAACAGTGAATCTGGCTACTTCTTTATAATTTCTCAGGAAAGTTTTGCAGGCCCTTGCTTCGACAGACTCCGGTACGTGGGGTTTCATAGTTTCCCAGTCTTGAGGGTTTAGGTAGAGCTTTTCGCCAGCGAGGTGGTAGAGCGTTGCGAGCGGACATACTATCGGCTCTTAGTGCTACATTCAACAGGCAAGCTGACAACTGATTGCCGGACAGGCATAATGCCTGTATCGGAGGAACACGTCTCGCCATTGATTATTCAGTCGATTGAACTGCGCGAAATCCGCCTGCCGCTGATCAACTTTTTCGAAACAAGCTTCGGCCGCACCACTGAACGGCGTATTGTGCTCGCGTGTGTCCGTGATGTGGATGGCGCTGAGGGTTGGGGCGAGTGTACTGCCGGCGAAGGACCGTTCTACAGCGATGAATGGACCGACAGTGTTTGGGACACGCTTTGCGAGTTTCTTGGTCCAATGGTCTTAGGTAGAGAGGTTAACGGTGCCGCGGATGTGTTTGCGTTGATGAGACCCGTGCGCGGGCATCGTATGGCCAAGGCCACGATTGAAACCGCGTGCTGGGACCTCGAGGCTAAAAAACTCGGCGTGCCGTTGTGGAAACATCTCGGTGGGAGACGAAGCGAGATCGCTGCGGGAGTTTCGATCGGGATTCAGGACACGCCGGAGATTCTACTCGAGAAGATCCGGCGCGAAGTTGATGCGGGTTATCAGCGCATCAAGATCAAGATCAAGCCGGGTTGGGACGTTGGGGTTGTCGCTTTGGTGCGCAAAGAATTTCCCGACATACGTTTGATGGGCGACGCTAATTCAGCCTACACGCTCGCGGATGTACCGCTCTTCAAGGAACTCGATCGTTTTGATTTGATGATGCTCGAACAGCCGTTGGCCCACGACGACATCTTCGATCACGCACAATTGCAGCAACAAATTCAGACTGCGATCTGTTTGGACGAGTCGATTCGCACGCCTGAAGATGCGACACACGCGATCGGTCTCGGTTCGTGCAAGATCATAAACGTGAAACTCGGGCGCGTCGGTGGCCACGCGCAGGCGAAACGCGTCGAGCAAGTGGCCCGTGAGAACGACATTCCGGTTTGGTGCGGCGGCATGTTGGAATCGGGCATCGGACGCGCGCACAACATCGCGATGTCGACGCTTGCGGGTTTCAGTTTGCCGGGCGATGTGTCGGCGAGTGCGCGTTACTGGGAAGAAGACATCAGCGATCCGCCGGTGATTGTGAGTTCGAAAGGAACGATTACGGCGCCGGACGCGCCTGGTATTGGATTCAATCTAAACCTCCCGCGCATTGATGCTCTGACCGTGCGCAAGCAAACGATCAATTTATGACGGGCCAAATTATTTCCCCTTCTCTTGCGGATCAGATTCTTGAGCGGTTTCGCGAGCGGCAGAACGACATCGAATCGTTCATACGCGCGTTAGTGGAGATCGAATCGCCGTCGGGCGACGTCGAGGGCAGCCGCGAGATTGTTGCTGCGTTGTCGAGGGCTGCTGAAAGCGTAAGCGTCGTGAATGCGATCGAACCTGTCGAGGTTTCGAACTTTGGTCAGCATCTGGTTATCAGAGCATTTCAAGAGCAAAGCGAGGCCGGGCAGATTTTGATTGTTGGCCACACTGACACCGTGCATTCGCGCGGTTCGCTGGCGCAGCGCCCGTGGCGCGGGGATGGCGATCGCGCCTTTGGGCCGGGCGTGTTTGATATGAAAGCGAATTGCGCGCTCGTGATCGAGGTGTTGCGCACATTGAGCGAGTTGAATGTGAAGCCGCGGTTTGGTGTGACGGTGGTGCTGACTTGTGATGAAGAAGTCGGCAGCGCGTCCGGATGGCCGTTGATTGAGCGAGTCGCGAAAGCGCATGACACGAGGTACGCGTTTGTGTTGGAGCCGCCGGCGTCCGGCGGCCGTGTGAAGACCGGACGAAAGGGAACCGGGATTTACGCGATCAAGGTCGAAGGCAAAGCGGCGCACGCGGGATTGGAGCCGGAGAAAGGCGCGAGTGCGATTCTTGAATTGGCGCGGCAGACGGAACGTTTGCACGCGATTAATCTTTCGGGTTCGGGAATCACGTTGAACGTCGGCGTGGTCCGTGGCGGCACGCGATCGAATGTCGTGGCCGAGCAAGCTGAAGGCGAGATCGACGTGCGTTTCTCGACAGAAGCGGAATCGCGCGAAATCGAACGCATTCTTTCGACGCTTCAACCTGTTGACGAAAGAACAAGAGTCTTTGTCTCTGGTGGAATTAATCGTCCACCGCTTGAACGCACGCCCGCAGTCGTCGAGCTGTTTGAAAAAGCGCGAACCATCGCGAGCTTTGTTGGCTTTGAACTCGGTGAAGCGCAGGTTGGTGGCGCGTCTGACGGAAACTTCGTTGCGGCCCTGGGCATTCCGGTCCTCGACGGCCTCGGCATCAATGGCGATGGCGCGCACGCGGTTCACGAACATATCGAAGTGGACGACATCGCACGCCGCGGCGCGTTAATAACTGGCTTACTCTTATCCGTGTAGTCCGTGTTCATCTGTGGCCCATGTTAATTGCTACCTGGAACGTAAACTCAATTCTCGTGCGCATGCCGAACCTGATGCGTTGGCTCGATGACGTGAAGCCCGACGTGTTGTGCATGCAGGAAACGAAGTGTACGGACGACAAAGTGCCGGTCCAGATCTTTCAGGAGCGCGGTTACCACTGCCATCTCTTCGGCCAGCAGTCGTACAACGGCGTCGCGATCCTCACACGCGGAGTGTGTGAGACGAGTCATCGCGGTTTTCCCGGCGATGACGGTACGGCGCAGGCGCGTCTGATCACGACCAGCTTCAACGGCATCAACATCGTCAACGTCTACATTCCAAACGGGCAGGCAGTCGGTTCGGAGAAGTTTGTTTTCAAGCTCGGATGGATGCGGCGTTTGCGAGAGTTCTTCGATGCTCAGTACGACAACTCGACGCCGACTTTGCTGTGCGGTGATTTCAATGTCGCACCGGAAGAGCGCGACGTACACGATCCGCGACTCTGGACGGGAAGGATCATGTTCAGCGAACCGGAGAAAGCTGCGTTGCAGGACATTAAGGACTGGGGCTTTACGGATGCGTTTCGTCTGCACACGGAGGAAGGTGGGAAGTTTTCGTGGTGGGACTATCGCGCGGGCGCGTTTCGCCGCAACCTGGGACTGCGCATCGATCATATCTGGATCACCGACGCGCTCGTTCCACGCAGTGTGAAGACCTGGATCGACGTCGAGCCACGAAAATGGGAGCGCCCCTCAGACCACGCTCCCGTTATCGCCGAGTTCAGTTAAAGCCATAAGAAGAGCCACAAAAGGCACAAGAAGCACAAAAGGCACAAGAAAATAAGAGAGTAGAAATTGTTGTTTTCTACTTTCTCTGACTTCTTGTGCTTTTTGTGCCTTTTTGTGGCTCTAGTTCGAGGTAAGTTCGGCGGTTTTCTCGGTGATATCTTTTTGTGCCCACTCGTTATCGCGGCTCGCTTCGCCGGCTTTCGAGCGCTTCGCGGTTTTCATCTTCTGCACGAGGTCCATGTGCGTTGAAAAGTAGGGCAGGCTCTTGCCGACCATCTCCTGCACCGACCCAAAGCCCTTGTCGACCATGAACTTCTCGACACCTTCTTTCAGTTCGTCGATCATCTTCACGCCTTGCAGCATCACGCCCGTGCAAATCTGCACCGTCGAAGCGCCGAGTAGCATGAACTCCAGTGCATCATGAGAATTCTCAATCCCGCCGATACCACTGATGCTGACGTCTTCGGGAAGTCCGAGCGCGAGCTGACTCACCATGCGCAACGCGATCGGCCGCACCGCCTGCGCTGAATAACCACCCGGAACACAATGACCCTCAACCGTCGGCATCGGACGCAACGTGTCGAGGTCAACACCGATCACCGACAGGATCGTATTGATCGCCGAAATACCAACCGCACCACCAGCCACCGCAGCCTGCGCAGGTTCGCGGATGTTGGTGATGTTCGGCGTCATCTTGGCCCACACGGGAATCGTCGCGACCTCGGTCACCCAACGCGTGACTTCCTGCGTGAGATCCGGATGCTCGCCCATTTCCGAACCCATCTTGCGTTCGGTCATGCCGTGCGGACACGAAAAGTTGAGCTCGAAACCGTCAACGCCCGTGTCCTGGACCATGCGCGTGAGTTCCTGCCAGCGGCTCTTCTCATACTCCTCCATGATCGACGCGATCAGGATGTGGTTCGGATACTCCTTCTTGACCTGGCGAAACTCGTCGAGCCAAACATCGATCGGGCGATCGGAAATCAGTTCGATGTTTTCAAAGCCGATCACTTCACCGGTGCGGCGCGAACGGAGTTTTCCATAACGCGGCACTACGTTCACGACCTTCGCGGATTCAAGGCTGACAGTCTTCGCGACGGCGCCACCCCAACCGGCGTCGTACGACTTCGCGAGCACGCGCGCGTTCGTTCCCGGCGGACCCGAACCCAACACAAACGGGTTGGGGAACTTCATGCCGTTAATGGTGATGGATAAGTCCATAATTCGCTCCAAAATCTGTGTAATCTGTGGATGGCTTTAGTCTGCTACCAGTGAACCGTACGTGTCCGGTCGCCTGTCACGATAGAACTGCCACGTGTTCCGAACCTCACGAATCTTATCGAGATCGAGATCCGCAACGACCAGCGCATCCTTATCACGCGGCGCCTCGGCCACAAACTGTCCGCGGGGATCGCAGAAGTAACTCTGACCGTAAAACTCGCCGATGTCCCACGGCTGCTCGTGTCCGACACGATTGATCGCGCCGATGAAATAACCATTCGCCACCGCGTGCGCCGGTTGCTCCAGCCGCCACAAATACTCAGACAGCCCCGCCACAGTCGCCGACGGATTGAACACGATCTCCGCGCCGTTCAACCCGAGCGCCCGCGCACCTTCCGGAAAGTGACGGTCGTAACAGATGTACACGCCGACGCGCGCAAACGCAGTATCAAAACACGGATAACCGAGATTGCCCGGACGGAAGTAAAACTTCTCCCAGAAACCCGGATTGACGTGCGGAATGTGGTTCTTCCGATACTTGCCGAGATACTTCCCGTCAGCGTCGATCACTGCGGCCGTGTTGTAGTAAACGCCCGTGATCTCCTCTTCGTAGATCGGCACGACGATCACCATGCCGTGCTCTTTCGCCACTTCCTGCATCAAGCGCACGGTTGGACCATCAGGGATACGTTCGACCGCTTCATACCAGCGCGTCTGTTGCTCGGCGCAGAAGTAAGGCGTCGTAAAAACTTCCTGCATGCAGATGATCTGCACGCCCTGTTCGGCGGCCTGCTGGAGAAACGTCAGGTGCTTCTCGATATTCAGCCGCTTGATTTCTTCGATCGGCGCGTCAGTCGGCGCTGCATTCGTACATTGAATTAGTCCACATTTAACGGTGCGTGGCATGAGCGAGTCCTCGTCAGTTCAAGATGTCTTGTTTATATCTTCATCAGCAGCAGATGCGCAATCGCGGCTGCGCCGAATCCGACGAACCAGGCGTAGTCGTACAACGGCCGCAAAGCAGGCACAACGAGGCCGATCCACGCGAGCCCGCAGCCGATGAGCGTCGCGACGACGGCGCGCCAGTTCCAGCCGCCGGCGTAGGTGTAGGTTCCGTCTCTGCGGTAGAGATCGCCGAGTTCCAAACGTTTCTTGCGCACCAGCCAGTAGTCTGCGATCAAGACTCCGCCGATAGATCCGAGACCGCCGGAATAGCCGACCAGCCAGGCGAAAATGTAACCGGAAGGATCCGCAAGCAGACGCCACGGTTGCATCAGTATGCCGATGATGCCGGTGATCAGTCCGCCGGTGCGGAACGAGATCCATTTTGGAAACGCGTTGGCAAAGTCGTTTGCGGGTGAGACGACGTTGGCTGCGATGTTAACCGCCAACGTAGCGACGACAACCGTAAACATCGAGATCGCAATCACCGGCACGCTTTGAAACTGGCCGACGAGTTTCATCGGATCCCAAAGCTCTTCCGGTTTCATATGCGGATAGATCACCACGGCTGCGGAAGTGATCATCACGCCCATCGCGGCGAAAATGGTCATTGTGCTCGGCAGCGCGACCACTTGTCCGACAGCTTGATCGCGTTGGCTCTTACCGAAGCGCGTGAAGTCGGGCATGTTCAACGACAATGTCGCCCAGAACCCGATCATGCCGGTGAGCGACGGAATGAAGATCTTCCAAAAGTCTCCCAGGGTGTGAAACTTGCTCTGTTGGTTGAGCAGGTAACCGAGACCGTTTGCTCTCCAGATGGCCCAGCCGAGCAACAGCGCCGTCATGATCAAAACGAAAGGCGCCGCCCAGTTTTCGACTCTGCGCAGCAGGTCCATGCCGCGGTAGATGATGTAGATGTTCAGTCCCCAGAACAGCAGGAACGAGAGCCACTCGGTCGGCGTGTGTCCGCCGATTGGACCACCGAGCAGCGTTTGCCAGCCCGGAATGATCGCTTTGAAGAAAACGTTTAGCGCTTCGCCGCCGATCCATGCCTGAATGCCAAACCAACCGCAAGCGACAATCGCGCGCATGAGCGCGGGAAGGTTCGAGCCGTACGTGCCGTAAGCGGCGCGCGCGAAGACGGGGAAAGGAATGCCGTACTTCGTGCCCGGATGCGAGTTGAGCAGGATCGGCGCGAGTACGATCGTGTTGCCGAGAAGAATCGTGAACAACGCCTGCCACCAGTTCATGCCCGCGCTGATTAAGCCTGACGAAAGCATGTAGGTGGGAATGCAGTGCGCCATGCTGATCCAGAGCGCCGCATAGTTGTAGGTGGTCCAGTTACGCCTGGCGATCGGTACGGGCGCGAGGTCCTGGTTGTAGAGAGGGCTTTGACTTATTTCGGCGAGAGCTTCCGGTTGAAGTTCTACACGCCCGTCGGGGTGTTGGATAGTTTCGTTTGGGGTCAAACGGTTTTCTCCAGTGAATTTTCTTTGTGCTTCTTTGTGGCTTTAGATAGCGACGCACGTACCGCGTTTCAAGAACTTTCCATCACCCGCCTTGCCTTTGAATTCATTTTTGTCGACGACGACCTTGCCACGCGACAGCACCGTTTCGACAACGCCTTTGATCTTCTTGCCTTCGTACGCGTTGTAGTCGACGTTCATGTGGCTCGTTTTCAAACCGAGCGTCTGTTCCTTGTTCGGATCGAAGATCACGATGTCGGCGTCAGAGCCGACGGCGATCGTACCTTTCTTCGGAAACAGGCCAAACATCTTCGCGGCTGCGGTTGAAGTTAATTCTACGAAGCGGTTCAAGCTGATGCGATTTTCAACGACACCGCCGTTGTAGATTAGTGGAACGCGATTCTCGACGCCGGGCGCGCCGTTGGGAATCTTGGTGAAGTCGTCCTTGCCGAGCTCCTTCTGTTCTTTCATGCAGAACGGGCAGTGGTCGGTGGAGATGACCTGTAGATCGTCCATCTTCAGACCTTTCCACAGCTCTTCCTGATTAGACTTCTCACGCAACGGCGGCGTCATCACATACTTCGCGCCGTCGAAGCCGGGCTCGTCGTAGTTGTCGAGCGAAAGAAACAGATACTGCGGACACGTTTCAGCAAACGCGGGAATACCGCGATCGCGTGCCTGACGCACCTGGTTGAGCGCATCGGCGCACGAGAGGTGAACGATGTACACCGGCGACTCAGCCATCTCCGCAATCGCGATCGCGCGGTGAACGCCTTCGGCTTCCGCGATGGTCGGTCTGGTCAATGCGTGATACTTCGGCGCCGTGTGGCCCTGCTCGAGTGCGCGCTTGATGATCTCGTTGATGACAATTCCGTTTTCCGCGTGCATACAGATCAGCCCGCCGCGTTGTCCGGCGGCAGACATCGCGCGGAAGATCGTCGCGTCGTCGACTAGGAACACGCCGGGATAAGCCATGAACATTTTGAAACTGGTGATGCCCTCGTCCATCGCCGTGTAGAGCTCTTCGATCTGTTTGTCTTCGAGTTCGGTGGTGATGAGATGGAAACCGTAGTCGATTGCTGTTTTGCCTTCGGCTTTCTTGTGCCAGTTGTCGATGCCTTCGATTAGCGACTGGCCTTTGTACTGCACGGCGAAGTCGATGATGGTGGTGGTGCCGCCGTGCGCGGCCGCGATGGTGCCGGTGCGAAAGTCGTCGGAAGCTTCAGTGCCGCCGAAGGGGAGCTCCATGTGCGTGTGCGGATCGATTCCGCCCGGAATCACCAGCTTGCCACTCGCGTCGATGGTTTGATCGACTTCCATGTCGAGGGTCTTGCCGATGACGGAAACGCGTTCGTCTTCGATCAGGATGTCGGCGGTGTAGTCGTCAACGGCGGTAACGATCCGGCCGTTTTTGATCAGAGTTTTCATAGGCAGAATCACAGATTACGCAGAGTTAGTTGGGTGTCTTAAGACAAGCTTTATTCGCGGCACTGTCGGCCGCGCGGCGCGCATCGACGTTGGCGTTTGCGCTGGGAGAGATTTTATCGGTTATGCAGATTTCAGTCGAAGTTATTTTCGCGACGGCGAGATATGAGGTGAGCTTGTTGGGATTGTCGGGATTCTCGCTGGCGTTGTACCGAATGATTAGTGCTACGGGGTTTCCGGTCTTGCTTGTCACGCGCCACTCGGCTTTTGGTCCAACGCTGGAGAAGCCGCCGCTGATGACATCCCAAAGGTCGAGAGAATGCTTCGCGCCTTTGGGTGTGTTGACGATGATGTTCTGGCGCAGATCGCCTTCGAGCAATGTTAGCGAGTAGCCGGCGACGCCACGGCAGCGGCCTTCGTAGTCACCGGCGCCGGTGGTTTCGACTTTGATCGTGCGGCACTGCTTTACATCGAGAGGCGTGTAGACGCTGCGGTTCTGAGCCACAGATACAGAAGCCACGAAAAAAAGAATTGCGATCAGCAATACCAATCTCAATACAGGTTGCCCTCACGTTTACGACCGGTGTAGTCGACGTAAACGACCTTGAGATCGGTGTAGAAATCCAGCGCCGTCGAGCCTTGCTCGCGATCGCCGATGCCGGTGCCTTTGATCCCGCCGAACGGCACGTGAGCTTCGCCGCCCGTCGTCGGCGAGTTGATGTGCGTCATGCCGGTTTCGATGTCGTCCACGAAGCGGAAAATTCGCGCCGCGTCGTTGGTGAAGATTGACGACGACAAACCGTACTCGCAATCGTTCGCTACTTCCATCGCCTGATCGAAATCGCGCACGCGCAGCACCGACAACACTGGTCCGAATATTTCCTCGCGCGCGATGCGCATGTCGGGCGTCACACGATCGAAAACCGTCGGGCGCACGAAGTAACCCTTGTCGAGTCCGTCGCCGTCGGCGCGCGAACCGCCGCAGACGAGTGTCGCGCCGTCTTCGCGTCCGACAGAAATGTAACTCAACACTGTCTTGAACTGATTCTCATCAACACTCGGACCCATCTCCGTTTGCGGATCGGCTCCCGCGCCGAGACGCATCGAGTCGGCGCGCTTCGCGAGACGCGAGACAAACTCATCCGCGACCTGGTCCACTACCACCGCACGGCTCGTCGCAGTGCAACGTTGTCCCGAAGAACCAAACGCGCCCTGTGCTATCGACTCGACCGCGAGATCCATATCTGCATCTTCCAACACGATGACCGGATTCTTGCCGCCCATTTCACACTGAACTTTTGCGCCGCGTCGCGATGCCTGTTCGTACAGTCGAATGCCAACGCCGTTCGAACCGGTAAAAGAGATCGCTTTCACAGCCGGGTGGCTGATGATCTCGTCGCCAGCTTCAGATCCCGATCCGAGCACGAGATTCAGCACGCCGGGCGGAATGCCGGCAGCCTCGAAGAGTTCCGTGATGCGAACGGCGGTGGCCGGAGTGATCGACGCGGGTTTGAAGACGACGGTGTTTCCGGCCACCAGCGCGGGCGCGACCTTCCAAACCGGAATCGCCACCGGAAAGTTCCACGGCGTCACACATGCGACGACACCGATCGGTTGTTTGATCGTGTAGGCGAAGTTGAGCGGCAGCTCGGAAGGGATAGTTTCGCCGTTCAGACGCCGCGACTCGCCGGCGCAGAACTCGGCGACGTTGATCGAACGTTGCAATTCACCGCGCGACTCGGCGATGGTCTTGCCTTCTTCGCGTGTGAGCAGTTGCGCGAGTTCTTCCTTGTTTTCCTCGAGCAGGCGCGCGGCTTTGGCGACGATTTTTCCGCGCGTTGGTGCGGGCGTTGTGCGCCAGCCGCGAAACGCGTTTGCCGCGGCTTCGACTGCCGCGCGTGCCTCGTCGCGGGTGGCCTGTCGCACGGTTCCGAGAACGTCGTCTGTGTTAGCCGGGTTGATGTTCGAGGCCGTGCGCGTCGAAGCCGATTCAACCCATTTGCCGTTGATAAAATTGCGGTAGGTATCCATAGGAGTTTTGGAATATATCATGTGCTATAAAGGATTTGCATGATTGAGCCGCGGAGTATCCCTGAACTTTTACAACAGCGCGCCAGTGCTGCGCCTGACAAACCGTTTCTCTTTTCGGAAGCTGACAAACGGCAATTCACTTATGGAGAGTTTGAAGCGGCTGTTGGACATACGGCGGGAATGCTCGCGGCGCATGGGATCGGCAAGGGCGACGTGGTGAGTTTGCTGTTGCCGAACAGCGTGGAATACATCGTCGCGTATTTTGCGTGCTGGCAGCTTGGCGCGTTAGCTGGACCGGTGAATGGACACCTCAAGCAGCAGGAGATTGAGTATGTAGTGTCGAATTCCGAGTCGAAGTTGATGTTAGTGAACTCGGAGTTTTTGGCGAAGGTGGAGGGGATCGATGTTCCTCGCGTGGTTTTTGATGACGAGAGAGAAGCGAGCCACGGATTTGACGGACAAGGCACGGACGAAATCACAGCAGAGGACGAGGGGATCATTATTTACACTTCGGGGACGACGGGGAAGCCGAAGGGATGTTTGTTGACGCACGGCAATGTTATTGCGAACGCGCGGCAGATCAGTTCATGGCTCGGGTTTACGGAAAATGATCGACTGCTCACGATGATGCCGCTGTTTCACATGAACGCGGTTTCAGTGACCACGATGTCGGCGCTCTATGCGGGTGGTTCGACGGTTGTGAGTCCGAAGTTTTCGGCGTCGCGTTTCTGGAACATCATTTCGGAGTACCAGATCACTTCGTTCGGTTCCGTGGCGACGATGTTGTCGATGCTTTTGAGCACGTATCCCGACGGCGTGCCGGAGGGATTGAAGACGGATCAGTTGCGCTTTGCGATGTGTGGCTCGGCGCCGGTCCCGGCGGAAATCTTGCGCCGGTTTGAAGAGACGTTCAAGTGTCTCGTTGTTGAAGGTTATGGCTTGTCGGAATCGACGTGCAGGTCAACCTTTAATCCGCCGGACGAACGGCGCCTGCCGGGCTCGTGTGGACTGCCGATCGGTAACGAGATGCGCGTGGTCGATGAAGACGATCGAGATGTTCCAGACGGTGAGTTGGGAGAGATCGTTCTGCGTGGCGAGAACATCCTGAAGGGTTACTTCAAAAACGAAGCCGCGACTGAAACGGCGTTTCGCAACGGCTGGTTTCACACGGGCGACATCGGTTATCGCGACGCGGAAGGTTTCTATTTCATCGTCGATCGCAAGTCAGACATGATCATTCGCGGCGGTGAGAACATCTATCCGCGCGAGATCGATGAAGTCTTGTACCAGCATCCTCAGATCGCTTCGGCTGCGGTGATTGGCGTTTCCGATGAACTGTACGGCGAAGAGGTTGCGGCAGTGGTCGTGTTGAAGCCGGACGCGGAGATCTCGGAGCAGGAAGTTATCGAATTCTGCAAAGCGAGACTCGCGGATTACAAGTGTCCAAAGACAGTCCGCTTTGTTGAAGATATTCCCAAAGGGCCGACGGGGAAGTTACTGAAACGAGAGTTGGCGCAGATGTTTCGCTAAAGCAATCCGCAGATTACGCAGATTACTCTTCTTAGGCAGAAACACTTTTTGACGGAATCTGCGTAATCTGTGGATTGCTTGTTTTGGCCCGATCGATCAGCCACGCGCCAAGTAACCACAGCCCACAGATGCCGATCATGATCGGCGAAAACCATTTGCCATACAGACCGTCAGGCGAAAACTTCTCGGTTGCCGTGTGCAGGAACTCGCTGTTAGGCAGCACGCCCGCTTCGGAGAACTCGTGGAACGAGTAGATCGCCACCTGGACCATGAACAGCAGCAGGAAAATACTCGTGACCTGGAAGAACCGTTTGACGTTTATCAAGTGACCGAAACGCGCCCAGCCGAGTGCAAACAGGATTGCCGCAGCGAGGCCGAGCAAAGCGCCGTTGATGAGATTTGGATCTTTAACCTGCATTAGTAGCAACGCGGTTTCCATTCCCTCACGTACGATCATCAGGAACGTAAAGAGAAACACGCCGAGCACGGCCGCGATCCGCGAACTCTTCGAAGACACTTCACTCAATCGTTCGCGCATGTGTTGCTGAATCTTCGGTCCGCTGCGCCACATGTGAATCACGAGCGTGCCGACCATCACTACCGCAACGGCTCCGAGCACCGCTTCGCGCAAAGCCTCGTTGGCAAAGAACCAACTCACGTAGCTGCCAACGGTCTCGCCAAACATTCCGCTCACGACGGCTTCGTCGACGCCGTTGTTCAGCACGTAAGCCAGCCCTCCGCTCGCCGCGAGCGCCGCGGCAATAGCGACATAAACAGGAGTACTCAGCCATTTCTGGCCTGATTTACGGAGATAAGCGAGTATGACAGCAACGAGCAGGAACGATTCGAAGCCTTCGCGCAAGACGATGATGAATGAGTTCAGCATAACGCGCCGCAGTATATCCTAATTTGAAAACGGTTTTCAATTTCAGAGATTAAAAAATAGGCCCTATAAGATTTATAGAGCCTACTCCGAAGCGAAAGTTATCGCTGGTTCATCGTGCCGGTCATCGGACGCATCGGCATCTGGAGCTTGCCATCCGCGCCGCTGGTGAGTGCGAGAAACTGCGAATCCTGCCGAATCGAGTCAAACACTGCATCGACGCGTGCTTCCATCATCTCCTTCGCACGCACGGCTTGATAACGCTCGTAGCGGAAGAAGTGACGCTGCAACAGCGCGAGTGCTTCTCGTTTGTGACCCGTCTGCGCGTAGATCGCAGCGAGATTGTACGAAGCAGGAAGTAGATTGCGATTGGCCTGGGCGATCTTCAGAGCTTCATCGCCACGTCCCGAAGCGGCCATGAACACCGCCGCGAACACGAGGTTGTAAGGATCTTTCGGATCGAGTGCGAGTGCTTTCTGCGTGTAGAAGTTGCCCTTTTCGAGATCGCCTTCCGAGTTCCAGTAGACCGCGAGATTGCGATAGGCAAGTGCGAGCGGAAACTCTTCGGCTGACTGTTCCATCAACGAGAGTCCTTTCTTGAACTCGCCGTCGTGAATCGTCATCTTGCCGAGTCCGTGCAGCGCGACTGCGCGTGCGATCGCATCAGACGGCATGTTCAAGATCTGATTGAACACGGTTCGCGCCTTGTCCCATTCGCCAGTGTGGTGTCGATAGAGTTCGCCGAGATAACGCAACGGCGTCGGGTCGGCGGGATCCATGAGACGAGCCTGTTCGTAAAATTTCAGCGCGGTCATGTAGCGTTCGGCGTTCTCCGCACGCAGGCCCTGGCGCATCACTGCTTCAATACGTGCGCTCTGAACGCGATCGAAAACAGGCGTGACTTCCGGGATGCCGCCGATCTCTTCGACGCCGAGTTTCTTCAACTCTTGCGCGGCCGACTTCGCTTTCTTGGGGAACAGACATTTTTCATCGGCGACGGGTTTGAGCAGTGCGATCGCGCCGTCTTTGTCACCGGCTTTCGCTTTCTCTTTGCCGCCTTTCAACTGTTCGTCCAGCATCGACTCGCGTTGCTTCATCTCAGCGTCAACGACTTTCTCGACCGCGTCCGCTTTGAGTTTGCCCTCAGTGTTCTCGATCTTCTTGATCGGCGAGCCGTCGAAAGTAGCCAGCACTGCGACCGGCAACGCTGAGTCGCCGATGATCTTTTGCAATTCCGGCGTCTTCGCGTCAGCCACGGTCATCGTCACGCACTGCGCTGCGTAGAGCGTGAGAATACGTGACTTGCGCAGGGTCGATTTCTCGACTTCCGCATTGTTGGCGGGAAACCAGTAAAGGACCAACCCTTTTTGCGGCGCTTTGCGCGCGTCGAACATGTTCCACGGCACGTTGTAAACGGCAGGCGCGGGACCGTTATCCCGGCCGCCACCGCCGACGCCGCCAGTGCCGCCGCCACCGCCACCACCGCAGGTGGCCCATACGGGCGACAACGAAAACAGAACGATCAGGAGACTGGCGAGTGCGCGTGAAAGCTGTGTATTCATAGTGAGTGGCCTTTCGAAATTTCTTATTTGTGTCGCTGTGAACTGAGACGAATTGTGGAATTTATAGCACAATGCATTGCCGAGTGACAGTTGATCCAGTATGGTTTACCGACCAACATGAAAATCCTACTAGTGAACCCGGAATTTCCCGACACCTACTGGAGCTTCAGATATGCATTGCCATTCGAAGGCAAGCGCTCCGTGTTTCCTCCGTTGAGCCTTTTAACAGTTTCGAGTCTGCTGCCGCAGTCGTGCGAGCGGCGATTGATCGACTTAAACGTCGAGCGATTAAAAGACTCGCACATCGAGTGGGCCGACATGGTTTTCATCACCGGCATGCTGACGCAGAAAGAGTCGCTCCACGAAGTGACGGTGCGCGCGAAGAAACTCGGCAAACGCATCGTGCTCGGTGGCCCATACGTTACCAGCACCATCGAAGAGCTTCCGCACGCGGATCACATTTTCCAGGGCGAAGCAGAAACGACTCTGCCGGAATTTTTCCAGGATCTGGA
>DATELP010000280.1:0-8900 GCA_035276425.1 Pyrinomonadaceae bacterium | reverse complement strand
GGCGGCTCGCCCGCAAAGGACAAACGGTGCGCGGCCTCAAGCTGCGGGCGAGCCGCCCGCGCTCCGAATGAACGCAAATTATTCTCGGTTGTCAGCTTTAAGATTCTACTGTTAGGATCGCGCCTCATGGCTCATCTCAAGATCACCGATGCGAGTGGCCGTCAGTGGCAATTTTCGTTTGTGCCGCAGACTGCCTGCACGATCGGGCGCGCGCCGGACAACACGGTGGTTCTGGATGATCCACGCGCTTCGCGCTATCACGCACACATCAACCCGGCGGAGAACGGCACGTTTACGATCGTCGACGGCGCGATGATCAACGGCCAGCTTCGCCGCAGTGCTAACAAAGTCTTTATCAACGGCGAACCACGTTTCGAACAGCAACTCAAAACCGGCGACCGCATCACGATCGGCGCGAGCACGTTGCGTTTCGAGCAACCGGCCGAAGAACGCACCACCGACGTTCGTTACGACGACAAACCACTCGGCCACACACAACTGCTGATCTCCGCGAACGACGTGATGTCGACCGTGTTACGGTCCAAGGAAGAAGTCTCGCCAACGGCGCAACGCGACAAAGTTCTCGAAGCACTGCAACGCAAAGCAAACATCCTGAGCGCGCTTTATGAAATGAGTAAGACGCTCGGCTCTGTCTTCGATCTGAACGCGATCTTCGATAAAGCCACCGACATCATCTTTCGTTCGACACCCGCCGATCGCGTCGTCGCCTTGATCGCGGAAGACAACGGAAACGAAGACGCCAACCTGACGCCGATCGCGATGCGCGCGCGCGACAACAAACTCGAAGCCCACGCACGCAAGCTGTCGATTGGCCGGACCATCACACGCAAAGTCATGAAGGATCGCGTCGCACTGCTCTCGCAGGACGCGGCGTCAGACGAACAGTTCGCCGGCGTTGATTCGATCGTTTCACAAGGCGTGCGTTCGACAATCTGCGCGCCGCTCGTGGCGGAGACACGCGTTCACGGCGCGCTCTACGCCGATCGTCTCGATCCGTTCGCGGCTTTCAAACCCGACGATCTCGAACTGATCAGCGCGGTCGCTGCGCAAACGGCAATAGCGGTAGAAAACGCACGTGCGCACGAGCGGCTCGCGCGCGAGGAAGTCGCTCGGGCAAACTACAGCCGGTTCCTGCCGGAATACGTCGTCAAACAGATGCTCGAGAATCCTGACTCGTTCAAGTTGGGCGGCGTCAGTCAGACCATCACGATTCTGTTTGCCGACATTCGTGGTTTCACCCGCATCTCCGAACACGCGCCGCCGGAAAAGATCGTAAACCTTTTGAATCGCTATTTCTCGGCGATGACGGATATCATCTTCGCGCACGGCGGCACGCTCGATAAGTATCTTGGCGATGGTCTAATGGCCCTATTTGGTGCGCCAACAGCTACGCAAGACGACGCATCCAACGCCTTGAACGCGGCCGTGGCGATGCAGCGCCGCCTGTTAGGAATCAATCGGGAGTTACGCGACGAGGGGTTTCCGGAAATCGGGGTGGGCATGGGCATGCACACCGGTGAGGTTATCGTTGGTTACATCGGCTCGGATCGGCGTTCGGAATACACGGCGATCGGAGATACTGTGAACACGTCGTCGCGGCTGGAGTCAAACGCGCTGGGTGGAGAGATTTTGATCAGTGATGCCACGGCAAAAGCCGCGCATAGTCGTTACAAGTTAAAGCCACGTGAACCGATCATGGTAAAGAACAGGCAACAGCCTGTGATGCTGTGGGAGGTTGACTGGCAAAAGGCAAGCGGGTCGTTTTGATTGAATAGGTCCGATAGGACCAATTGTCCTATTAAGACCGATAGAGTTTTCGCTTTATGTCCTTCATCGGCAAGACCAGTACTTTCCTCGGGTTGAATGCTCTCCGGAACTTTGTTTCCGACTCAATGGCAATCGACATGGGCTCCGCCAGCACGATTATTTCCGTGCGCGGGCGTGGTGTGGTCGTCGACGAACCATCCGTGGTCGCGGTCAACAAAGTCACCGGCGAAGTCATCGCCTTCGGCAATGAAGCACACAAGATGCAGGGACGCGAAGCCCGCGACGTGACTGTCATCGCTCCGCTCGTCGACGGCGTTGTGGCCGACTTCGAGCGAACGCGCTTGATGCTCGATCACTTCGTTCGCGAAGCGCGCAGTGGTCTGTCGCATTTCAGCCGCCGTGCGATCATGAGTGTGATCTCGGAAGTGACGCAGGTCGAACAACGCGCGCTTCTGGCCGCGGCGGAAGAAGCGCGGATCAGTCGCGTCTACATGATCGAAGAAGGCCAGGCAGCCGCGATCGGAGCGGGTGTCGCGCTCGGCGACGAACACGCTGCGGCTGTCGTGGACATCGGTGGCGGCACAACCAACGTCGCCGCGATCATCGCGGGTTCGATCATCGCTTCACGCGCGGAACGAATCGGCAGTGGCGACATCGATCTGGCGATCATGGACCGTTTGCGACGTCATCGCGGACTGACGATCGGCGTTCAGACCGCCGAAAGATTGAAACTGGAACTCAGTTCTGCGATCGAACCAGAAGATCCAAACAAGAAGATCAACGTGCGCGGGCGCGACGTGCAAACCGGAAGTCCGGGCGCGGTCGATATCACGGCTGCTGAAGTTCACGCGATCACGATGCCGATCATTCGGCGCATCGCTGAAGAGGTGCGTTTGATGTTGACCGAGCTCGCGCCCGAAGTCGCGGGTGATGTTTACGAGCGCGGGTTGATCATGACAGGCGGTGGCGCGCAGTTGGAAGGTCTGTCGCAGTACCTGCAAAAAGAACTCGATCTCGTAGTTAAGGTTGCTGACGATCCACGGTTTGCGATCGTGCGCGGCCTGGCCCAACTTTACGAGGAGCCGCTGTTGCTGCGACGCGTCGCACGCACCGAACCGCATCCGCTGTTGGATACCGAAGCTACGGCTTTCGAGACATAGGCCACAAAGAGGCACAAAAAACACGCCTTTGAGTTTTACCGACTTCTATAAACGACAGATCACGGTGGCGCACATCTTCGGAATTCCGGTGCGCTTTGATTACCGCTGGTTTGTCGTTTTTCTGTTGAGCGTCTGGCTGATTGCGGTCAATCTCACGCGCGGTGGGATGTTTGTCGGTTCGTACCGGCTTCAAGCGGTGAGCACGACGACCGCGTGGATTCTCGGCGTCGTCACAACGCTCGGTCTTTTCCTTTCCGTGCTGGTCCACGAACTCTCACACGCGTTCATGGCCCGCGCTGAAGGAATCGAGATCGAAGAGATCGTGTTGCACCCGTTCGGTGGACTCGCGCGTTTGCGCAACGAACCGGAAAGCCCTCGGGCCGAGTTCAGGATTGCAATAGCGGGCCCGGCTGCGAGTTTCTTCATCGGCGTCATCACCTTTTTACTGCTGCTGCCGACGATGCGCTCCGGCTTCACGATCATTGCCGGGGTTCTACTGCTCCTTTGCGCGGGCAACATCCTGCTCGCAATCTTCAATCTCTTTCCCGGTTATCCGTTGGACGGCGGCCGCGTGATGCGTGCGATTCTCTGGCATCGCACCGGCGACATTCGCCAGGCGACACGTCTCGCCGGCATCTGCGGCATGTTGATCGCCGCGATCCTGATCATCTTCGGTATCTACATGGCGATCGCGCCGAATTTCCGTTCTTACTTCATGGGCTTCTGGTCGGTGCTCGTCGGTGTTTTTCTTTTCGACGCGGCTTACAGCGTCGTAAAACACGTGCGCGTTCGTTTGCAGAACATCGTTCGCGAAGCGATGTCGGCCCCTTTCTCGATCGAACCCGATGTGTTGATTAGTCACTTGATCGATTCGGTCCTGCCGATGCACCGCCAGGTGGCTTTTCCGGTCGCGCACGACCGCCGGCTGCACGGAATGCTCTCTCTGGAAGATTTAAAGTCCTTACCGCGTGAACGCTGGCATCTCACGCGCGCGCGCGACGTGATGCGTCCGATCGCACCGCGCTTCTTCGTCGAACCCAACGCCACACTCGATTACGCTCGCGAACTGATGAAACGCAACGGCATCGGCTCCCTCGCCGTCGTCGGCAAGAACGGCGAACTGGTCGGCTTCCTGCAAACCGGAAAATTCAAACGTAAAAAACGCTCCAAAGTTGCTCGCTAAAACCATCCACAGATTACGCAGATTGTTTTTAATAATCCTCATCTGCGTAATCTGTGGATGGCTTGGTGGTTAGATTGCCAGCCTCGCACTTTTCCGCGATAATCCGAACGGAGCTTTCATTCTTGTTACTTGAAGGACTCGTCGTATGCTGGCCGTAATCGGCGCGCTCTTTGCCAACGGTTTGATCGCAGTTTTGAAGTTTGTGGGCGCTGTCATCACCGGTTCTTCCGGCATGATGGCCGAAGCACTGCACTCGGTTGCGGATACAACCAACCAGATCTTTTTGTTGTTGGGTCTGCGTTTTTATAAACGACCGGCATCAGGAAAGCATCCTTTTGGTTACGGGAAAGAACGGTTCTTCTGGTCTTTCATAGCCGCCATTTTCATTTTCGGTGTCGGCGCGACTTATGCGATCTACGAAGGCATCGAAAAACTAAGGCACCCGCACGCGCCGACGAATCTCGTTTGGGCGTACGTGATATTAGGTCTCTCGTTTGCGCTGGAAAGCGGATCGATCGGTCTCGCGATCTACCAGGAAGTAAAAGAGGCGCATCACGAGGGTTTGAGTTTTGCTGAATACTTGCGGGAGTCGAAGGACCCGACCGCGAAGACAGTGCTCTTTGAAGACTCTGCGGCGTTGATCGGTATCATTATCGCCACCACCGGACTGCTGTTGACTGAGTATCAGGTCGGCGGTGCGGCGGGCGCATACTGGGACGGTGTTGCCTCGATTTGCATCGGACTGGTGTTGGCGGTTGTCGCGTTTGTACTTGCGCGAAGTGCGCGCGGGCTGCTCCTGGGCGAAGCGGCAACCCCGAAAACACTGGCGGCGATCCAACAGGCAATCGAAAGCCACCCGAACGTTGAACGAGTCGTCGAGTTGTTGACGATGCACCTGGCGCCGAAGCAGATTCTGATTAATGCCCATTTGCAAATGCGGCCGGATTTGCGCACGGGCGATATCGAAAAGTCGATCAGTGAAATCGAAGAGCGGATCAAGAAAGCGGAGCCGAAAGTTGAAATGATGTTTCTGGAAGCTGCACGAGGTGACACGGTTGATGGTCACCGGCAGATCGTTGAGCACATAGGCTGACGAGCACGGGGTTGAATTTCGAATAGCGTGGAGAAACTAAGTTGCTGTCGCTACGCCGAGCATCAGGGACCCACAAATTTGATAACACGAAGAGATGTTACTGCTACTGCCATACACCGAGTATTTGAGACGAGTCGTTGAGCCGCGCAACATCGCGGACATCGTCTTTGTCTTTTTGCTTGTGTATGCAGTTTTGAAACTCCTGCGCGGCACGCGCGCCGCGCCCATGGCCGCCGGAATTGCCGCTCTCGTTTTTCTCTACTGGCTTTCAATCAAACAGGATCTCGCCACGCTCGAGTTCGTTCTCAGCAACGGACTGCTCTACATCGGTATCGCGATCATTGTTCTGTTCCAGTCGGAAATCCGGCAGGCGTTGATAACGTTTGGCAATCGCTTTCGCATGCCGTTCTCGCGTCATCGCGGACAGTTTGGCGAAGGCGTTTATGACGAAGTGATACTCGCGGCGACGACGCTTGCTTCGACAAAAACCGGCGCGCTGATCGTGATCGAACGGAATGTTGGTTTGAAGAATGTAATCGACGGCGGCGTGCAGCTCGATGCGGAACTCAGTTACGACCTGCTTTTGAGTATTTTCAATACGGCGAGTCCGTTGCACGACGGCGCGGTTGTCGTGAGACGGCATCGGATTGCCGCGGCTTCGTGCTTCTTGCCGTTGACGCTCAATCCGCGTCTTTCGCGGGACTTGGGCACGCGGCATCGCGCGGCGATCGGCGTGACTGAAGACACGGATGCAGTCGCGGTTGTAGTCTCTGAAGAAACGGGACTGCTTTCGTTCGTGCAAAGGGGCGAGATCAAACGCGGCCTCGACGCGACCAAGCTACAGGAAGCTGTTCTGGAAGCGTTGGGTTTGTTGCCAAAGAAAGAGAAGGAATTACAGAAAACGGCCGATCAGGACGCGGAAGCGCCCGTTTAATGCCGCAAAGAAGCACAGATTTTTGTGCTTCTTCGTGGCTATGAATTGGACTTATGCCATTTCAGGACGTAGACGAAATTGATGAGACGACAGGCCCAGCACCGGCGCCGAGCCGCCTGGACAAGATGCTGCGCCGCGTCTTTATTGAAGACTGGAGCCTGAAACTGCTCTCGCTCGCCATCGCGCTCGTGCTCTGGTTGCTCGTCACCGGCCAAAACCAACCGGTCACCGCGCACGTCAACGTTCAACTCAATTTCATCCGTCCGCCAGCACTCGAGATCAGCAACGATCCGCCTCGATCTGTCGACGTGATGCTTACCGGAAGCAGAAACAAGTTAGACGATCTGACAACACTCGATCTCGTCGCCACAGTCGACATCAGCGATCAGCGTGCGGGCGAACGAGTTTTGCGACTCGCCGATAAGGCGCAGATTTCGTTGCCGCAAGGCGTGAAGGTTGATGGTTTTCAACCGAGTGCGATTCCGGTTCGCCTCGAACCGATCGTTGAACGGCAAGTTCCGATCGAACCGAAGCTTGAAGGCCAGGCCGCGAATGGATATGAAGTTTATGGCGTGCGTCCGAATAAAGGATCGGTGACGTTGCGCGGGCCGGAGAGTCGCGTTGTTGCGTTGCAAAAAGTGCAGACTGAAACGATCTGGCTGGGCAATCACAAAGACAGTTTCCTGGCGACGAACGTCGCGATCGATGTGCCTGATCCGAAGGTCGACTTGCTCGATCCGGTCGTGAATGTGGAAGTCGACATCGGCGAGCGTCGTGTTGAGAAGAGTGTTTCCGGAGTTGCGGTGAGTGCCGCTGACGGAAGTCGCGTGCAACCGGCGAGCGCTTCGGTGACGGTGCTTGGACCATCGAGTATGGTGGATTCGTTGAAGACAGAAGATCTGAAAGTCGTTGTCGACGGCAATGGACCAAAGCTGCAATTGCCGCCGGCGTTAAATGGAAAAGTTAGTATGAAGTCGATTCAGCCGGGCAGTTTTCTCATAGACAAATAATGAAGGCTCTTTTCGGAACCGACGGGATTCGCGGCGAGGCCGGGCGTTTTCCACTCGACGCAGCCACAGTCAAGACAATCGGATTTTCGCTGGCAAGCCACCTTGCCGAAACCATCAAAGAACCAGTCATCGTCATCGGCAGAGACACGCGCGAGTCGGGCGAGTGGCTCGAGCAGGCGTTGATCGAAGGCGCGACTCAAGCGGGCGTCAAATGCCTTTCCGCCGGTGTAATCACAACTCCCGGCGTGGCCTACTTGACGCGCCATTTGAAAGCCAACGCGGGCGTCGTAATCAGCGCCTCACACAATCCGTATCAAGACAACGGCATTAAGATCTTCTCGCCGTCAGGACAGAAGATCGACGATGTTCTTGAGCGCCAAATTGAGAGCGACATAGCAAAGGGCTTTCAGAACATTGAAAAAGGGTTTGATTTAGATCCCTCTCCCGCTCGCTCGGCTAGCGTACGCAACGATTACCTCGACTTTCTCATTAACGACATCGCCAACGATTTATCCCTTCACGGTCTAACGCTCGTCGTCGACTGCGCTAACGGCGCGAGCACTGAATTCGCTCCAAAACTTTTCGAAACGCTCGGCGCGCGCGTGATCGCGATCAATTGCAAACCCGACGGACGAAACATCAATCTCAACTCCGGTTCGCTGCACATCGAATCGCTCATGGAAGCCGTCGTTAAAGAAAACGCCGATCTCGGTGTGGCCTTCGACGGCGACGCCGATCGGTCCCTCTTCGTGGACGAAAAAGGCAGCTTCGTCGACGGCGACGCAACGCTCTGGGTGCTCGCAAATCACCTGCGCTCGCACGGGCAGTTGAAAGACGACACGGTCGTCGCGACGGTAATGAGTAACGTAGGTCTCGAGATCGCGTTTCGCGCGGTCGGAGTCAAACTCGTCCGCACCGACGTCGGCGACAAATACGTTCTTGACGAACTGCTGTCCCGTGGAGCGAGTCTCGGCGGCGAACAGTCGGGACACATCATCATGCCCGCCCTGAGCCTGGCCGGCGACGGCATGATTACCGCTCTTTGCTTGCTGCGTGCGCTCCGGGAAAGCAGCCAAACGCTCACCGCCGCGACCGCCGGTTTTCAGCAATACCCGCAGATTCTCGTGAACGTCCGCGTCCGGGAAAAGGTGCCGCTCGATCAGATTCCCGCCGTGGATGCCGCGGTTCGGAGCGTCGAGGAACGGCTCTCGCACAAAGGACGGTTGCTGCTCCGTTACTCGGGAACGGAACTGCTGGCGCGCGTGATGATCGAAGGCGAGAATCAGTTTGAGATTGAAGAGTACGCGAACCGGATCGCCGACGCGATCAAGGAAGAGATCGGAGGAACCTAAGCAATTGGGGCTCTGTTTTGAGTTCAGCCTTTAGGAGACGTTTTTAAAGCAAGTTAAAGCTTGAACTCAAAACAAGCGACCGGGTGTTTTGAAATTTCTACACACCTACCCTGGAAATTTCTACATGCTTCGTTGTTGGGCTCGGGGTCGGCTCGGGTGTTGTTAGTGGCTTTCGACCGAGTTTTTCTAGGGAATACGACTTAGTTCAGGGTTCAAGAAAAAGACTGTTGCACGGCACGGGCGTTGCGATGTATATTGTGGGGCAAGAGAGACGGTTGGTGGATCCTCCGTCTCAAGTGGTTGCTGGGGTGAGGACAGTAACCACGAATATGGATGGGCGCGACGCACTCCCACGTATGTCGCGCCCATTCGCTTTTAAA
>DATELP010000279.1:0-4344 GCA_035276425.1 Pyrinomonadaceae bacterium | reverse complement strand
TTATCAACCCGGAAGATCATTCGGCGGAGAAGTGCAACTTCTGCGCGCATCGGATTGATATCGGGCTCGAGCCGGCGTGCGTTGTCGTGTGTCCGACGCAGGCGATTCTCGTGGGCGACATGAACGACGCGGATTCGTACGTGGCGCAGATCGTGAATCGCGAGAGTGTGGCAATGCGGCGGCCGGAGAAGGAGACGTTGCCGAAGCTGTTTTATAAAGGCGCGCATCAGGCGACGCTGGATCCGCTCGCGGCGCGGCGGCCCGAGGGCGGGTTGTTCATGTGGTCGGAGCAGCAGTCTTCGCCGGATACGGTTGTTTCCGGTAATCCGCATTTCAATAACACTTCGGCGGCGGCGTTGTTGTCGTATGACGTCGCGCATTCGATTCCGTGGGACTGGCGCGTGAGTTTGTATACGTGGACCAAGGGGATTGCGTCGGGTGTTTATCTGGTGGCGGTGTTGTTGATGTTGCTGGGTGTGTTGCGGGTGAATGATTGGATCTGGTTGTGGGCGACGCCGGTTATTTCGGGTGCGTTTCTGGCGATTACGGGTGGGTTGTTGCTTTGGGACCTGGAGCATCCGGAGCGGTTCTATTTGATCTTTACGCGGCCGCAGTGGCGCAGTTGGTTAGTGAAGGGCGCGTTTATTATCGCGGGCTATTCGCTGGTGTTGTTGTTGCACTTCGTGGCGAGTTTGGCTGGTTCGACGTCGTTTCAGTCGTGGCTAATGATCGCGGGCATACCGTTGTCTGTTTTGACGGCGGTTTACACGGCTTACTTGTTTGCGCAGGCGAAGGCGCGCGACATGTGGCAAAACCCGCTACTGCCGCCGCATCTTTTCGTGCAAGCACTGTTGCTCGGATCGGCCATATTATTGTTGGTTGCCGGGCCGGGGATCACACAGGTCGCAACTCTGGCCGTAACAAGCCTGGTTCACTTGTTGATGGTGTGGGGTGAGGTCTCGTTGACGCACCCAACCGCCCACGCGCGTCTCGCAATCCACGAGATGGTCCACGGCCGCTACCGCAGCGACTTCTGGTTCGGCGTAATTCTTTCTTTCTTCGGCGGTCTGCTTCCTACACTCGCTGTTTTCAATCTCATCCCAATTTCCTTTGGAGCAACAGGCGCCCCCCTGGCACTCGTCGGCCTGATGCTGTTTGAAAACGCCTACGTGCAAGCCGGTCAATCCGTACCACTGGCGTAAGAGTCGTTCAGACGTGCTAGACTCGATGAACTATGAGTTATGAAGAAATAGAAAATGCCGCACTTGCTCTTCCTGCCGAAGCCCGCTCGCTGTTGGCGGAACATCTACTCGAAAGTCTCGGTGCGGAAGAACACCAGGTAATCGACGCATTGTGGGCAGCAGAAGCTGAGCGGCGCATCAAAGAGATCGAAAACGGAACGGTAGCAGCAATTCCGGGGGAAGAGGTTATGCAGAGACTGCGTTCTCGATACAAGCGATAAATATGAACTACACCTTTCATCCTCACGCTGAAAGGGAACTGGAAGAAATAGAGAGTCACTACGACGGCATACTTCACGAGCTAGGAAATCGATTTCGCGAAGATGTCGAAATGACGATTTCGAGAATTCTCAAGTTTCCAAACGGTTGGCAACCGCTGTCTGACGTGGTCAGGCGTTGCAGGCTAAACAGTTTTCCTTACGGGATAGTTTATCAAGTAAACACAAACGGGATTCTGCTGGTGGCGGTAATGCATAACCGCCGTAAGCCCGACTACTGGACATATCGCAGTTGAGGACAGCGTTCCGATGAGTACTCAGGACCATAACGACCAACGGAACGGACAAACCTTCTACCCTGGGCCGAGCCGCGGGAGGTTGGCGGCGTTTCCGCCGAAGGAGAGATGGGGGGATTGGACGGAACTGGATTCCAGGGCGTGGCCCAGAAGGGTCGAGCGGCATTATTCACTGGTGCCGACGACGTGCTTTAACTGCGAGTCGGCGTGCGGATTGCTCGCTTATATCGACAAGGTCACGGGCGAGGTGCAGAAGTTTGAAGGGAACCCCGAACATCCGGGTTCAAGGGGGAGAAATTGTGCCAAGGGGCCGGCAACACTCAACCAGGTAACTGATCCCGATCGCATCCTCTACCCGCTCAAACGCAACGGCAAGCGCGGCGAAGGAAAGTGGGAACGCACCACGTGGGATGAAGCACTCGACACACTCGCCAAACGCATCCGCAACGCCATCGTCGAGAATCGTCGCGAAGAGATCATGTATCACGTCGGACGTCCCGGCGAAGACGGTTTCACGGAACGCATTCTCGCCGCGTGGGGCATTGACGGTCACAACTCACACACAAACATCTGCTCGTCCGGCAGTCGCGAAGGTTATCAACTCTGGATGGGCCTCGATCGGCCGAGTCCTGATCACGCAAACGCCAGAGTGATCCTGCTGATCAGCGCGCATCTCGAGTCGGGGCATTATTTCAATCCGCACGCGCAGCGCGTGATCGATGCGAAGGCTAACGGCGCGAAGCTGATCGTGTTTGACACGAGACTTTCGCACACCGCGACGCATGCTGATTACTGGGTGTCGCCGTATCCCGGTTCGGAGACGGCGATACTGCTCGCCATCGCGAACTATCTGATCCAGAACGAGCTCTACAACAAGGATTTTGTTGAGAAGTGGTGGAACTGGAGAGAGTTTGTAGACGGGGATTTTGCGGAGTTTGAAAGCAAGATCAAAGACATCTATGCCCAGTACACGTTTGAGTTTGCGGCGGAGGAATCAGGGGTTGAGGCGAAGACGATCAAAGAGATTGCGGAGCTGGTAGCGACCGCGGGCACGAGGTTCTCGAGTCATAACTGGCGCAGCGCCGCGTCGGGCGTAAGCGGCGGTTGGTCCGTCGCGCGCGCTCTCTTCATGCTCAACGCACTGCTCGGCGCAGTCGCCACTGAAGGCGGCGTGTATCCAAACGCCTGGAACAAGTTCGTCCCGCGCCCGATCTACACCCCACCACATCCAAACATGTGGAACGAGATCACCTGGCCGCGCGAGTATCCACTCTCCATGAATGAGATGTCGTTCCTGCTGCCGCATTTCCTCAAAGACGGCCGCGCGAAACTCGACGTCTACTTCACGCGCGTCTACAACCCCGTGTGGACCAACCCCGACGGCTTTTCCTGGATCGAGATGCTCACCGATCCCGATCTAGTCGGCTGTTATGTCGCACTCACGCCGACCTGGAACGAAACTGCTTACTACGCCGACTACGTCTTGCCGATGGGCGTCGGCTCCGAACGTCACGATCTCGCCTCATACGAAACACACGATTCGCAGTGGCTCGGCTTTCGCCAGCCGGTAATGAAGGCCGCGCGCCAGCGCGACGGCGAAACGATCAACGACACGCGCGACGTGAACCCCGGCGAAGTTTGGGAAGAAAACGAATTCTGGCTCGAACTAACCTGGCGCATCGACAGAGACGGATCGCTCGGCATCCGCCAGTACGCCGAGTCAAAGAAGAATCCCGGCACGCGTCTCAGCGTCGACGAATACTACGAGTGGATCTTCGATCACTCCGTTCCCGGTCTGCCGGAACGCGCTGCGGAAGAAAACCTGACGCCGCTAGAATTCATGCGCCGCTACGGCGCGTTTGAAGTCAAACAAAAAATCGGCCGTGTCTATGACCAGCTCGTCGCCGCCGACGAACTCGACGATCTCAGCGAAGACAACCTCGGCCGAATCTTCACGCGCGCACCTAAACCTGCTGGTCCAAACATCGTTCCGCTACCGCTGCCCGACGGCGATAACGACGGCCGCCGCCTCGTCGGCGTCAACATCAATGGCCAGATCAAACGCGGCTTCCCAACGCCGAGCGGCAAACTCGAGTTCTATTCATCAACTCTCGCCAACTGGGGTTGGCCCGAGCTGGCGATTCCAATCTATTTCAAGAGCCACGTTCACCCGGACAATCTGGCGCCCGATCAAACGATCCTGATCTCCACGTTTCGCCTGCCCGTGCAGATTCACACGCGCAGCGCCAACTCGAAATGGCTCGACGAGATCGCGCACACCAACCCGCTCTGGATTCATCCGAGCCACGCAAACAAACTTAACGTACGAACAGGCGATCTCGTGCGTGTCGAAACCGAGATCGGTTACTACGTCGTGCCCGCGTGGGTCACTGAAGGAATCAAACCCGGCATCGTTGCGTGCAGTCATCACATGGGCCGCTGGAAGTTGAACGGCGACGAAGGACAACGGCAGTTGATGGCCACGGTGAAGCTCGAACAAAACGGGACGAGGTGGAGTTTGAAACGCGAGAAGGGCGTCGCGCCTTATGAATCAAACGACGCAGACACGTTGCGCATCTGGTGGAAAGA
>DATELP010000278.1:0-15160 GCA_035276425.1 Pyrinomonadaceae bacterium | reverse complement strand
GACGGTTTTGTCAGACTGTGCCTCAAGCTCGCCGACTTCACGAAACTGCCGCGCCTCGTTGCGCAGGAACAGAACCGCAGCCGACGACTTCATCTGATGATTCCAGTACCCGGCAGGCATGGGCGTGCTGATCGGCAAACCGAGCGTTCCCGAATCGTTGCCGTCGGGTTTGTAGAAGAAACCCTGACTGCGCGTTTCACCCTGCGATGCTTCTTTGCGCAGGTAACGCGACACGATCTCAGCTTCCGGTCCCAAACGAATCGCCGTGAAGTGCAGATCATTTCCATCACTTCCAACTACGACTGCGTCAGCACCCATCTGTTCGATACGTTCCACGCCGTGGGGCAACACGATCCGTTGCGTTGTGCTACGCCTCCAATCTATGAGGTAAACCCGGTTCTCTCTGCCGTTGGTGCTGTAGGGGTTTCCGCTGCGTGCGGCGCCGTAGAGCAGATAGTTGTGTACGAAGCGATTCTGAAAGTTGTAGCCCGGCGGCGTCGGCAGTCGCCAATAATTCTCAGACGGTACTTCTTCGCTGCCGTCAGAAAAGCGCCCAAGCGACACGCGCATCAGGGAAACATCTCCATCGGCACTTTGTGACGACCACATGCCATCGCCTTTGCCATCAGCTCGCACGACTACATTCAAGTACTCATCGTCGCTCTGCAGGAAAGAAAACTGATCGATCGGACTTCCCGAAACGCGCAGCGCGGTCGGACTGGAACCATCGAGCGGCATGCGAAAGAGAAGCGATTGACGGCGATCGCTAAACCACGACGTGGCCCAAACATAGACCGAATCAGGCGACACGTAGAACACACGTCCGGATGGTCCAACCACGGTCGTTGCCTCACAGTTGAAACCGCCGTTCGCGAGATCGCAAGTGGTCACGGTGTGCAGCGTCAGACTATCTTCTTTGCTCAAATCTCCATTCGGACAATAGACCCGATTGAAGGGAACGATGCGGCGAAACTCTTCTTCCTTCGCGCCCTGGTGCCATTTACGCACTGCGGGGAACGAAGCGAACGGATCTTCCTCGCCGCTGAGGAAGTCAAGCGGAGCGTAAAAGATGAGCTTCGTGCCTATCAGCCGGCTCGCATAGTTGCGTGAAGAGAAGTAGTCGTTCGAGCGCAGGTGATAAGTCGATCGATAACCGAGTTGACCCGCTGCATCGATGTTGAAGAGATTGACTTCGGTGCCGCCGCGCCCGTAGCTATAACCGATGACTACGACCGTGTTGCCGGAAATGAGCATCTCGTCGTACCACGCGTTAACGGCGCCGATCGCTGGTCCAAACGCGTCGATGCTCGAGATGGGCCGTAAGTCGTCATCGCCGATCGCCACTGTAAAGAGCCGGCCGCGGCGCAGTATGACGAGGTGATCGCCATGGACTTTAACGAGGCCGCCTTCATCGACGCCGGCGTGCTGAGTGTTAGTCACGGACTCGATCACTGGTGCTGCCGCGTCATAAACACTGAACAGCCCGGTGGCGCTGAGTTCCTCGTTGGCTTTGTTTTGTTGACGAGCACGTTTCTCACGCTCCGCGACCTGGCGGAAGTAGCGCTCCATCTCTCGCTCGGAACCAAACGCCTTCATCTTTTTCTTCGGCGGCGCGGCGGCGCTGGTTGCGCCAACGGGCGGGATGGTTTCGGTTGTTAGGAGAGTGGCGCCAAGAAGAAGCGAGGCTGATGCAACAAAGACGAGTGTCAGCAGGAAGAGTGTTTTCATTGGAAACTCCCGAAGCGGATTATATAGCCACAAAGAAGCACAAGTGGCCTAAATGTGCTAACCAGCTTCTGTGCTTTTTTGTGGCTCAAGGAGCGTAATTAATGCGGCTCACTTCACGGATGCGCCCTTGCATCACGCTGCCTTCGACAAGTTCATACCCGAGCAGCGCAAACATCCGGCCACGCAGGAAGAGCGGACGCGCGTTGCCGTACCAGTCAACGCACGATGCGCGGCAGCGATCGTCGACCGCTTTATCGGCTTGCGCTGCGAGTTCGCCAATCTCCTGAAATTGCAGTCCGTCGTTGCGTAAGAAGAGTATGGCCGCGGACGATTCAAACAAGTGCTCGGAACCGGGACGGCCGGGAAGACCGATCGGTAAACCAAGCAAACCGCTGGTCTCACTCTCCGGTTTATAGAAGAAACCGTGACTGCGCAGTTCACCCTGCGACGCTTCACGCCGGGTGTAGCGTGAAGCAATCTCGGGACGACCTCCCAAACGGATCGCACTGAAGTGCAAATCTTTTCCATCAGTACCAACGACGACAGCGTCATCACCCATCTGCTCGATCCGGTCTACGCCGTGCGGCAATTGCAAACGATGAGAGCCACGCTTGGCCCACTCGATCACGTAAAGCTCGCTGACTGCTTTGTTCTTCTCACTATCAAACCAGCCGCTGCCGGTACCATAAAGCAGGTAGTTCCCGATGAAACGATTCTGAAACGTGTCGCCTTCCGGTTTTGGTAAGCGGCGGTAGCTTGATCGCGGCGCCCACAGACTGCCATCAGAAAAACTGTTCAGCGGAACGCGCAGTAACGCGACGTCACCTTCGGCCACTTCAGCGGCCCACATGCCGTCGCCGTTTCCTTCTGAACGAACGAGAACGTTCAGGTAGTAATCGTCGCTTTGCAAAAACGAAAACTGATCGACTGGACTGCCGGCGACCCGCAAGGCGCTCGGCCCGGAACCGTCTAGTGGCATGCGAAACAGGATCGACTTCGATTTGTCCTCATCATCTCTATAGGTCCACGAGGTGGCCCAAACGTAAACCGAGTCTGGCGAAACGTAGAACACGTTTCCTTCTGGTCCAATAGCTGAAGTTGCCTGGCAATCGAAGCCACCCTTGGAAAGATCGCACACCGTAACCGTGTGTAAGGCGAGGCCATCGGCGATATCCAGGGAATATTCCGGGCGGTAAATGCGTTGCGCGGGTGCGATGCGTTTGAACTCTTTATCAGTGGCGCCTTTGTGCCATTTGCGCACGGCGGGCAGCGACTCGAGCAATTCGTTCTCGCCCGGATACATGTAAAGCGGCGCGTAAAAGATCAGTTTTTCGCCGATCAGGCGGCTCGCGTAGTTGCGTGAAGAGTAGTAATCGTTCGAACGCAGATGATAAGTAGCGCGATAACCGAGCTTGCCCTGCGCGTCGATATTAAATAGACCGACTTCGGTGCCCTCGCGTTGATAGCTGTAGCCGATGATCGCGATCGTGTCGCGGGAGACGAGCATCTCGTCGTACCAGGTCTCGTCCGGATCGATGTCCGGACCAAAAGCATCGATCGCGGAAACGGGTCTCAACATGCTTTCGTTGATTGCGACGGTGAAGAGCCGTCCGCGGCGAAGTATCACGAGATGATCGCCGTGCAGCTTGACGATATCGCCTTCGTCAACGCCGACGTGTTGCGTGTTTGTGATTGACTCTGAATCCTCACTGCTGCGGGCACGCGCCAACGGCGCAGGTTCGGCAGCCTTTGCGACGGGACTAGCTGCGACTCCGGCTACCTCGGCGGGCTTGGCCACGTTCATGGGCCTCGACTTGGCGGCTAATCGTCGGAAGTAGCGTTTGAGTTCCTGTTCCGACTTGAACGCCTGCATTTTCCTGGCGGCAGCGGGAGGTGTCACTGGCGGAATGGTCCCGGTGGTGACGGTCGTGAGAGCAGAAAGACAAACGACGATGACGGCGGCGAAGAGTGTTGGCACAATCGTTTTCATGTTCGAAGAACGCAAGGGTTCCAAAAACTTGCGTAGTTCTTGGACACCACGACGCGGGTCAGTGTTCCCGGGTGGACCAGTAAACCGGGAGGTTCTGCGATATTAGCGCAGGATTTCCGCTACCAGGCGGTCGACGTGGATGCGAGTGGTGTCGAGCAGGGGCATGCCGTTGTGTTCTTTGTCATGAATAAGGAGCGGCAGTTCGGTGCCCGCGAGGATGATCGACTCGACACCGTCGCGGGCTTTCATTGCGTCGGCGATCGCGAGCAGTTTGTCGCGTGTTTCTGGAAGGAATACGTCCTTTAGAAGCTGGCCAAAATAAATCTCGTGAATGTAGTTTTGTTCGTCGGCATTCGGCAGAACGAGTTTAACTTCCGAACGCGCGAAGGTCGCGGGATAGAACGGCGCTTGCATGGTGAAGCGTGTGCCAAAAAGCGCGGCTGACTTCAAACCCATCGCCTGTGCGTGATCGCAGGTTGCTTCGACAATACTGATCAACGGTATTGCAGCTCGTTCGCGCAGTTCGTCAAAAACAATGTGCGGCGTGTTGGCAGTTAACGCGGCGAGATCGGCGCCAGCCCGGCGCAGGCTCTCGATCGCGCCGGAAAGATAATCAGCGACCTGCGACAACTCTCCCGCATTCATCCACTCGATCAGTTGCTTCAGATTGACGCTGTTGATGATCAGCGACGGAGCATTACCGTCTGCCTGCTCGCGATACTTCGCAATCAGCAAACGGTAATACTCGATCGTCGATTCGGGACCAGTGCCGCCGATGAGCCCGAGTGTTCTCACTGTTGTGTCGTTGTCGAGCGTGTCACCTCGCCAATGTCGTATTCGGGTTTCGAGGCGCCCATGATCCATTTATCAAACCAGCCGACGATGTGTTGCAGTCGCTCGATGCGATGCCACGGCTGGCCCGAACGCGAGAGTTCGTGCGACTCGTTCGGAAAGCGCACCATCACCGTCGGAATCTTGCGATACTTCAACGCGCGAAACATCGCTTCACCACCTGGACCAGTCGGCGTACGCCAGTCCACTTCGCCGAGTATCAACATCAACGGCGTCTGGATCTTGTTGACGTAAGTGATCGGCGAGCGTCGTACGTAATCCTGCGGATCTTCAAACGGCGGCGCCTTGAACCACGACGGTTGAAACAGCGTGAAGTCGGCGGTGTACCACCAGTCGGTCCAACTCGCGATGTCGCGCTGCGACACTGCCGCCGCGAAACGCGTCGTTTGTCCGATGGTCCAGTTGGTCAACAATCCGCCGCCGCTGCCGCCCGTGACGCCCATCTTCTTCTCGTCGATGTAACCGCGCTTGATCAGTTCGTCGACACCGGCCATCAGATCTTTGTAATCGTCGCCGGGATAGTTGTGCTGAATGATGTTGCCAAACTCCTGCCCATAGCTCGTGCTGCCACGCGGATTCGGATAGAGCACGACGTATCCCTTGCTGGCCATCCACTGAAACTCATGGTCAAAAATGAAACCATAAGCCGCGTGTGGTCCACCGTGAATGTTGAGAATCAAGGGATACTTTTTGTTCGGATCGAAATCGGGCGGCTTTTGCACCCAGACTTGAATCTTGCGGCCGTCGAAGCTCGTGTGCCAGATCTCTTCGGGCTCTGTCAGGTTCAGTTTCGAGAAGAGTTCGTCGTTGAGATGTGTTAGTTGTCGCGGTTGACCGTTTGCTTTGTTGAGCCAGTAGAGATCGCCCACGCGCGTCGGCGTGGAGATCAACAACAGGAATTTCGACGCATCGCTTCCCGCAGTGCGGAAGTTGACGATCGCCTGGTTGCCGGTCGTGATATCCGCAAGCTTTCCGCTTGAAACGTCAAACGAACCGACGTTCGCTTTGCCTTCTTTCACGTAGATAGTGTTGATGCTGCGTGCGTCAGCCGACCACACGGGTGGGTTGCCGCCGCCTGCGCGCGGCGCGGTGTTGTCGCCCGTCAGACCGCCACCGATGTCGAAGTCGAAATTCGCGGTGAGATTGCGTGGCTTCGCGTTGGGCGTCATGTCCATCACCCAAAGATCGGGTTGCGTATATGAACGCACCGGTTCGCGGACGGAGCCGACGAACGCGAGTTGTTTTCCGTCCGGGCTAAGAGTAAACGCGCCGGCGCCCATGTCGATCGTGGTGAACTTCGTCGGTTCGCTGCCATCGATCGAAACAGAAAACATGTCGGTGCTCGGAAGTTCGTAGTAGGGCTCGTCTGTGTGATCGGACACGAAGTAAAGACGCGAACTGTCTTTGGACCAGAACGCGCCGCCATCGTCGTAACGCCCGCTGGTCAACTGTTTCGGCGTGACTTTTTCATCGCCGGTCTTTGGCGCAGTGACGATCCAGACGTGGTTCGGATGTTTGAAGTCGAGGTAACCGGCGCCGTTCTGGCGATAGACCGCGCGATTGATTACGCGCACGTCGCTCTCGCGTTCAGCGGGTGTCGGGCTTGGAGTTGGTTGACTCGGATTTGGGCTCGGTTTCGCCGCGGCTTTCGCGAGTTCTTCCGGTGTCGCGCTGTTGTAAAACGCGATGTACTTTCCGTCAGGTGACCACTGTGGACCACCTGCGCCGCGCGTGACCGTCGTGAACTGAAACGGTTCGCCGCCGGCCATCGCCAACATGAAGAGTTGCGCCGGTTCTGTTCGACCTTGCACCTCAGGTGCGCGCACGAAGACGAGATACTTGCCGTCGGGTGACCAGCGCGGCGTGGTGTCGCGCGGGCCGTTCGTCAACTGGCGCGACTCACCGTTTGCGGTTGCGACTGTCCAGATCGAGGTGTTGTAACCGTCTTTCTTCTCGTTGACGGTGACGCGCACGAAGGCGACGCGCGAACCATCAGGCGACACTTGCGGATCGCCGATCCAGACGAAGTTGAAAAGATCCTTTTCGGTGATGTTGCGCTTTTGGGCCAGTGCGGGCGCGGCCAAAGAGACGACGATGATCAGAAGAATGGAAACACGAAGACGCATTTGGAATTCCCTTTCGAAACGGTGTGGCAACGCGGCGCGCGTATTGTACTACCGGACGCGAGACTTACGATAGACCCACGCCCGCCGAAACGTTTTTAACTCCGTGCTCATATATGGTGTGGTCCTACTCTAATGTTGGGGAAAACACCAGGATGCCGAACCAAATCAAACACCTCGTGGTGCTCATGTTGGAAAACCGATCCTTCGATCACATGCTCGGTTTCCTGAAGAGCGCCACCTATCCGATTGATGGACTAAATGGAGATGAGACCAATCCAGATAGTACTGGTGCGTCGATTCAGGTCTCGAGTGATGCGCGGTACGTCGGCGATTTAAAGGACGATCCGGGACACGATTTCATCAGCGTGAATGAACAGATCTTTAGTAACTCACAAGGCACTGGCAACGGTCCGTTCATGCAGGGGTTCGTAAAGAGCTACGAGGCGAAAACCGGAGACCTGGCCAAATCTCGTAGAGTAATGAAGTGCTTTAGACCGGGGCGTTTACCTGCCCTGGCTACCTTGGCCAAAGAGTACGCCATTTGCGACCGCTGGTTTTCCTCAGTACCGGGACCGACGTTGCCGAACCGAGCCTTTGTCTTCGGAGCGACATCGCAGGGCCGCGTAAATATGTCCCCAAACTATTTAACTCTGAAGACCATTTTCGAACGGCTCAACGAGCATGGAGTTTCTTCAAAAATCTACTTCACGGATTGGACTTTTGCCCTCGGAGTGAAGCATATCGGAATCGATAATCCGAGCAAATACCTACGCTTTTTTGACGACTTCAAGGACGACTGCAAGAAGAATAAACTACCTGCATATTCGTTTATTGAGCCACGCTATTACGATAACCCTCAACGCGGCCCGGATCGTCTCGCGAGCGATCAGCATCCCGACCACAACGTATTCAACGGCGAAAAGCTGATCAAGGACGTCTATGACGCTCTGACCAAAAACAGGCAGACGTGGGAAGACAGTCTTCTCGTCATCACCTACGATGAACACGGTGGAATTTTCGATCACGTCAAACCACCCGCGGCTGTTCCGCCGGGCGATGGTGATTCACCAACGCCGCCTTTTAAGTTTGATCGGCTGGGCGTTCGCGTCCCCGCAGTGCTCATATCTCCCTTTATTCCTCGAGAAACGATCCTCCACGACGAATTCGATCACACTTCGATTATCGCTACCGCAAGAGAACTCTTCCTTCCGGGGATACCAAACACCTGGTTGACGGAGCGTGATCGTAATGCAAAAACATTCCATCACTGCCTCACTCTGCAAACTGCACGCACCGACAAGGCAGAGATAAAGAACCCAACTTCCTTACCCAAGGCCCTGACTGCCACGGACGAATCCACGAACGGTAAGAAATCGAATCGACCTCTGTCTGAATTGCAGCAGGTGGGACTCGTGCAAATACTTTCCCTCGAGAGTCAAAAACTCAAGCCGAGCAGGCAAACGGGAACTATCGTGCCGAAAACGGAGGAAGAAGCGGCCAAGCATTTCGATGACGTGCAACGCCTTTTGAAACTAGGTAAAGCAAAATAAAGGAGACCCTCATGCGTGTTCACCGTCTTGTCCTCATCGTCTTGCTGTTGCTTTCAACGCGCGTTTCGGCACAGCAACAAGATTATTGTGCTGACTTCAAAGGTCGTAAGAATATCGACAATTTCATTCTGTGTGCGCAGCAGATCAACGATCGTCTGGAGTGGCACGGCGTAAGACCAGCTTTCGGCGGTACTGTGCCGGGCAGCGGTTTTGGAGCCGGCGCAAGTTACAACGCTTTGAAGCGCAGGGAAAAAGACGATGGGAATGTTTCGGTCGTTTGGCAAACAGAATTTGATGCAGAAGCCAAGATCACGATCAGAAAATACTGGCAGCTCGCTGCGGCCGTTAATATCACTAAAACCAAGAGCAAGTTTGGCCCTAACGTAGCGGATCTGGAGCTGAACTTATACGCTGATGTTAAAGACATGCCGCGACTAGACTTCTTCGGAGTGGGTCCGGAGACGAGCAAGGACGACCGTGTTGAATATCACTATCGTGAATCAGTTATCGGCGCGGATGTTTCAGCACCGGTTACGTCCTGGTTAGATATCGGCGGAGCCGTAGAAGGAATTTGGCCGCGACTGACCACCATCACTGACCCCGGCGTTCGCACCATCGAGCAACTTTATAACGACCAGACTGCACCGGGATTGCGCAGCGATCCTACCTACACTCGACTCACGGCTTATGCAGGATTGCATTCCCCCGGTGAACCAGAACGGCGCCGCTTGGCCTACGACTTCTTCTATCACGTCTTTCACGATTGGACCGGCAGTGATTTATCGTTTCGGCGCTTTGACGCCGATCTTAAGAATAAATTTCGATTAGGTGAAAAGAGTGAGATTCGTTTCAGGGGCCGGCTATCTTCTTCGCAAACTAATTCGGGGCATCGTGTGCCGTTTTACCTGCAAGAGACACTTGGAGGATCCAATATCAGAAATGAGGATACGCTTCGAGGATTCGCCGATTATCGCTTCAGAGATCGAGCCTACGCGTTATTCCAAACAGACTTTATGACTGAATTACACGGTCCGCTGAAGTTAATCGTGTTTTATGACACCGGAAAAGTAGCGCCCGGTTTTAGCCGCCTGGATGAGGGACGCCTTCGTCACACCTTCGGGGCCGGCATTGTAATCATGCCTCGGCAACTCGACAAGATTATGTTCCGCTTCTATGTTGCACTCGGCAGCG
This sequence comes from Pyrinomonadaceae bacterium, assembly GCA_035276425.1. Taxonomy (GTDB): domain Bacteria; phylum Acidobacteriota; class Blastocatellia; order Pyrinomonadales; family Pyrinomonadaceae; genus PSRF01. The sequence continues at coordinate 5,723 of DATELP010000278.1, read as the reverse complement.
GCGAAGGCAGCCATGTCTTTTTCGGTCCTGGTGACTCCATTCTTGGCGGTACTAGCAGGCTGGTTCGATGACTAGCGGCGGCTTACGTAATAAATGACGCCGCTGTAGTCGTCGGTTAAGAGAAAGCTATTGTTGGAGAACTTGAAGATGTCGGCCGGACGGCCGTTGATGGTTACGCCGTCGAAGAAGCCGGTGATGAAGTCTTCCGCAACGCCGGGCTTCGCTTCGCTGATCCGCACCACGCGATAACCGCGATGCAAACTCTTCTTCGTCGAACCGTGCAAAGCGACGAGGAATGAATCGTCGAAATACTCCAAGCCGAGCGGTGAACTGTGCGCTCCGAACGGTACGAGCGCTGACGGAACCTTGCCGCAGTCGAACTTCGTCCCGCCCGGATTGAACTTCGGATCAAAGTAAACCTTCGGTCCGGCCTGATAACAGTAAGGCCAGCCGTAATGCGCGACACCGTTCAGCGAATAGAACGTGTCAGCGGGACGGTTGTCGCCGAGATGATCGGAACCCATGTTGGTGGCGTACAAGCGATTGTTGACCCATTTCAGGCCGACTGCGTTGCGTAGGCCGCGCGCGAAGTAGCGCTGGTTCTTACCGTCGGGGTCCATCTCCAAGATGCTCGCGCGCACTTCTTCTTTCTCGATGCACGCATTACAACTGCTCCCGACTGCGACGTAGAGCTTGCCGTTACCGCCGATCACGACTGTCCGCGTGAGATGCCAGCCGCCGTATTTGTATCCCAGGCCGTAATCGGGAAACGTTGCGAGCACCTGCGGCTCGCCGGCGGGCGCGTCTTTGCCGGGTTCGTAACGATAACGGACCAGGCGATCGGTCAGTGCGAGATAGAACCAGTTGGCGCCGCTGGGATCGGTATAGAACGTGACGCTGTTTGGATTGTGGAGGTTGCTAAGGTACTTCGTGATCTTCTTGAACTGCCGTGTTGCTGGATCGAACTGATCGAGAATGTAGACCACGCCGCGGCGATTGTCGGTGAGATTGAACATGTCCGTGACGAAGATGCGATCGTCAGGACTGCGCGCCATGAACCGCACGCGTTTGAGACCCTGCACCGCAACCGCGATCTCAAAGCCTTCAGGCAGATTCAGGTCGAATGACTTGCCGCTGGCGAGCGTGATGTGATGCGGGGTTAACTTGGGAGCTGCGAGTGTTGTTAACTGAAAAATTAGTAAGACGAGAACAACGCGGGATCGTGTCATGGCGAGAAAATAACACAACGAACTTGTGAACAGTGGGTTTTTGCAAATCCCACCAACCGCAGTTGGTGGTGCTTTCATATCCTACCTACAATATCGACGCATGAAGGGACAATCCCACCGACCGCAGTCGGTGGTACTTCAGACCCGACCTACATACTCATCGCGGGCGAACAAACAATCCCACCAACGAAGTTGGTGGATCGTTCACGCAGACTCGTGCTTTATGAACCATCCACCGACTATGTCGGTGGGATTGTCGTTCCCACAACACGCGTGTAGGTTGGGAGTGAAGGGGACCACCGACTACGTCGGTGGGATTGTCGTTCCCCACAACACGCGTGTAGGTAGCGAATGAAGAGACCACCGACTACGTCGGTGGGATTTGCAGAAAGACTGCGTTGAGGGAAGAAATCTAGGGGGTGGCCCGAACTGTGAACCACCCCGCCGCGCGATGTGTCGGCGCGGCACTCCCGTAGCCACCCCGATCACAGCACGATCGTGCGGATGGCCTACTGCTGCCATCCGGCAAAAGATCACAACACTCGCAGAAACGCGACGAGATCTTTCTTCTCCTGGGCAGTCAGTTTCGTTTCGAGTATGAGGTTGAAAAACTCTACCGTGTCTTCCAGCGTCAGCAACCGGCCGTCGTGAAGGTACGGTGGCGATTCCTTGATGCCGCGCAATGGAAATGTCTTGATTGGACCTTGCGCCGTGATCATCATGCCGCCTTCCATGCGTGGTTTGTAAAAACGTTCCACCTGCAAGTCGTGCATGAGATTGTCGGTGTAGTACGGCGCCATGTGGCACGAACCACAGTTACCCTTACCGAAGAAAAGCTCTTCGCCACGAATCTCTTCTTGGGTGGCCTTTGCACGGTCCAACCTGCCGAGTACGTTAAGTTTCGGAGCGGGAGGGAAGTCGAGCAACGCCTGAAACTCGGCCATGAAATGGACCTGCGAACCGCGTTCGAGAATATTGACGCCTTTCTTCGTTGCTAAAACAGTGTCGCCGTCGAAGTAAGCGGCGCGCTGTTCAAACTCCGTGAAGTCTTCGACAGTCTTCAACGCACGCTGCGAACCGAAAAGTCGTTGAATGTTCACGCCACGCAACGAAGTGGTTTCAATCCGGCGGCGATTTTCCTGTGGGCGAATATCCCCCACGAGGTGAAACGCTGCCGAAGTATGACCGTTGACGTGGCAATCGAAACACGCAACCCCGAGCATCCCGTCGGGACGCTCTGTTTTTCGATCCGCAGTGGCGTTGAATTGTTGCTGCGGAAACTGTGTGACCAGCAACCGCAACCCTTCGAGTTGCTTCGGATTTAGAATGCCGTTGAATAGCTCGTAGAAGTTATTAACGGTGATTAGTTGACCCTTGGACACATCGCCGAGATCTTTGCGGGACGTCAGGAACATCGCCGGCGGAAACTCCGGCAGGAAATGTTCCGGCAGATCGAAGTCCATGTCGAACCGTTCGACGCGCGGGAGCAGCTTGATCTCGGCTTGTGGAAACACCATGCCGCCGACTGGATGACTAACGTGCGGCAGCGGCAGATAGGGAAACACGTCCTGGTCACGGATCGCTGCGGGAGTCATGCTTCCGAGTTGGTCCCAGGTTAGTCCGCGTTTCAGTTTTGCAGTTGGCCCGACCGGTACAGGTTTGCCGCGCGTCATTTTTACGCTTTCGTCAACGCGACGGCTGAGATCGTAACGTTCTTCCAGGAGACGTTGATGCGCGGCCGCGACGCTGGCTTTGTTGGCCTTGTCGCGGGCACGCACGACCTCAAATGGCTCTTCTATTACAGGCGAAAAGGAGGATGGACGTTGTTGTTGCGCGCTCACCCCTGTGGCCACGACGAAAATTGCGGCCACGGATAACAGCAGAATCAGAGTTAGGAGTACACGGATTCTGTTTTGCCCTGCCATATTGTGAATAACACCTGAACCGAGGCATTATTCCCGGAATATTTAGGTGGCTCTGAGTGTTAATCTAAAAACGACCCCGGTGACGCCGAGATGGAAACTACCGGTAGCAACCCGAGTTTTGCCGCAGCAACGCTTGAGCACATTGATGCGCTCTATGGCTTTGCCATGACGTTGACGCGCGACAAGACTGAAGCCGAAGACTTAGTTCAGGACACGTACCTGCGGGCCGTAAAGGCTGCCAACCAACCGCAGCCCGAAGAGAATCTTAAGGCGTGGCTCTTTGTGATCATGCGCAACACGTGGCTCAACATCATGCGCCACAAACATCACGGGCTACGGATATTCGAGGCTGACGACGAGAATGCAGCCGGCGCCGCGAGTGACAAGACGTACGACCCGCACGTGGTCTACCTGCGAAAGTTGGAACAGGAACAGGTGCGCGAAGCGATCGACAAACTGCCGGACGCTTACCGGGAGATCGTGGTGTTGCGAGATATTGAAGGTTTTAGCTATCAGGAAATCGCGACGGTGTTGAATTGTCCGGCGGGCACGGTGATGTCACGGCTCGGACGCGCGCGCGGAAAGCTGCGGGATGCGCTTTCCGTCAGACAGAAGGTTCACAGAATATACGGATGAAGAATTGCGAGAGCATACATGAAAGACTCAGCCTGTACCTCGACAACGAGTTACAGGGAGACGAACGCGCCGCCGTCGAGGCGCACGTTGAGAGTTGCGACTCCTGCGCGTCGTTTGTCGAGAAGGAACTCACGTTTCTGAACGCGGTTCGCAAGAGTGGACAGCCGCACGTGGCTTCGCCGGAGTTGCGGGCGAAAGTTTCGGAGATCCTGAGTGGAGCAAACCAGCCTGTGGTTCGTTCGCAACGGTTGAAATGGATGCTGCCGATTGCGGCGGCTCTGTTGGTGTTGCTGTTGCCGGTTGTGATCTGGCGCGTGATGCGTCAGCAGAGTCATCCCGAAAACGGAGCTCCTTCGGCGTTTGCGACGATGGCCGCCGATCATCATCTACGCCATGTCCGCGGGCAGTTGCCGCTGGAAGTGGAGTCGTCGGAACCGGAAAAAATCTCGGCGTGGTTCGCAAACAAAGTTAACTTCAACGTGAAGCTGCCGAGTTATCAGGAAACGTCGGGACAGGAAATACTCTACACACTCGAAGGCGCGCGGCTCGTGAATTATCAAAACGATTACGCTGCTTACGTCTCGTATCACATGAAGGACCGCCCGATCAGTCTGGTGATCACTTCCGAACTACTCGCGCAGCCGACGGGCGGTGAAGAGATCAAGTCGCAGGGTTTGATGTTTCACTACAACGCCATCGACGGTCTGAAAGTGATTACCTGGTCCGACCGCGGCCTGACCTATGCGCTCGTCTCAGACCTCGAGGAGCGCGGTCAGCAGTCGTGCTACGTTTGCCACCAGGGCACTAAGGATCAGGACTTCATCGAACCGCTGAAGCCGCATTGAGCCACAAAGAGGCACAAAAAGTGCTTCTTGTGCCTTTTTGTGGCCCAGCTTAGCTACTTCGAGTACATCTTGATGATGCGCACGATGGCTTCGCGGCAGACGCGGCAGAACTTGTCCGAACGCGAGAACATGATGCAGTCGATTTCCGGGCGGTAGTAACCACGCGCTTCGTACATTGCCCCTTCAAAAGCGCCGACCTGGCCGAAGTGCTTTTCGGCCGCAAACATCTTTTGCTCGTGCGCGAGTTCCTCCTTGAAGAGCGCTTCCATCTCTTCTTCGGGCCGTTTGTCTGCGCGCAGTTGCGCGCGCCGTTTCTGGATCTCGCGTGAGTAGGCTTCAAACTCTTCCTTGTTCCACGGCGTCGGTATCGGCGTGGTGTTGGCGAACGGAGACACGAGATGCCGCCACTTCAACGTGGCCACGTCCAGCAGCGCGGTGACGTTTGGTTCCCACGGCTCGACACGATCCGCAGCGGGCGCGTAGGCAACAGACGACGTGTAGTACTCGTCGGCGAGTGCGGCGAAGTGATGGCCAAACTCGTGAACGAAGACGTAATTTCCAAACGCGTTGTCGGCCGCGACAGTGCTGTAGAGATTGAAGATTCCGCCGCCGCCGTACGTGCGGCCGTTAACGACGACTTCGATGAACTCATACGGCGCAAACTGCGCGGCGCTTCGCAAAGCGTGGTTGTCGAAAGTCAACACGTAACGTTCGGAACCGAACGCGTCGTAGGTCGCGCCGATCGGTGAATCGCGATAGATGCCGGTTGAGGGCCGCGAGATTCCGGATTCAGCCGCTGGTGGAGCGAGCGCCCATACGTTGAAGTTGCGACGGTTCTCTTTGAACGGCGAGGTCGCAAACAAAACTTCCGTGAGCCGTCGCGCGTCGGCTTCAAACTTCTTGGCTTCCGCGGCGGTGTAGCCGTCGCCGAGGATCAGAAAGTCGACTTTGTTTTGCGGCTCGCCGGTTTTCTGGATCGTGATCACCGGCGCCGGTGCTTTCTGTTTGGAGCGATCGATAAACATGTCAGCCGGATCGATCGTGGTCGTCCAGACGTCTTTGAAAACGTTCTTTGCGTCCCGTTTTTT
>DATELP010000277.1:0-2390 GCA_035276425.1 Pyrinomonadaceae bacterium | reverse complement strand
GTAGATCACGCTCGATAGCGCGCAACACTTCCGGGTCGTCATCGACAGTTAACAATACCGGTTTGGACATGATTTATTTCCGGCATTGTATCAGGACGTTGTGACGCCGCAACTGTGCTCGTTAACCGAATCGCGTTTGGTCATTCTTCCAAACGCTGGGTTTTCGGTTTATTCATCGTGTTCATGGCTCACGCTTTCAAGATGTTTTCGGAAGTATGTTCGCCAGCTCTCAGGGAGTGCTTCGGTGGCGATCGCGCGTCGCAGCAAAGCAACGTTCTCCCGCTCGCTGCTATATAGTCGCGTGACGTCCACAACCCTTACGCCGGACGCGTTTTTCTCGAGCAGTTGGAACTCATCGCCGGCGCCCAGTTCACCTTCTTTCAGCACTGACAGATAGAACCCCGATCGTTCGCTGATGAGAAATCGCTTGATGATGTCCGCCCGTCCGAACCGAATTCCGAGTTTGTAACAGGGCATGCGTGGTTGTGTGACCATCACTTCCGCCGTGCCGATGCGAAACTTGTCGCCAATGTTGACTTCAGTTTCGAACAGACCAGTGGTGGTCAGGTTCTCACCGAACATGCCCCACGGCAGATCCATCTCCGGCAGCTCGCGTTTCCAGAACTCGTAGTGTTCGGAGGGATACACGTAGACCGCCTTTTGTGGTCCACCGTGTACGGACAGATCCGACTGTCGATCGCCGTCGAGATTCAACGTCTGTACCTTTACTCGACCGTTAACAGGCTCTTTGAAGATGCCGGTGGAGACTGGTTCGCCGTCGCGCAGCACGAGCCGCGGCAACCCTACATTGACCGAAATGATTTTCATGAAAGCCTCTAGATGGAGATGGTTTCTCGGTGCTTTCGAATTGTTTGTAAGCTTTCAGTGCCGCGAGAAAAGTCTCTTGCACGGCGTCTTCGGCGACGTTATTGTCGCACAAGCGAATCGAGAAACTTACAGATCTGAATGAGAAAAATTATTCTCCTTTTCCTCGGCTCTTTTCTAGTAACGGCGGTTTTCTCGGCATCCCTGAAAGTTTTCTTCCAGACTGTTAGCTGGCGCGAAGTTCTCACTAAAGGACTCCTGATTCCGTGCTTTACCTGGACGATCCAGCTTCTGTTGTCCGCCGCTTTTCTGGATGGAAGAAGTAGATTGATCTACTGGAATCGTCTCGGATGGGTTTGTCTGATCGGATCTATCGCACTCTTGCCGGCCGCGTTCTATAACCTTCTGACCGTGCAACCGTCGGTGTGGCTGTCGATCGCGAATGTGCTCGCAAGCGTAGTCTTGATGGCCATCACGTTGCACGTACTGCTACGCCGCGATGGCTTTCGTTGGCAATGGACTTTTAGCTGGGTGGTGCTGATCGTTGTCAATATGTCGCTTTATCTATCGTCAGTACTGTGAGCCCGCGGCGACGCTCCTCGAGTTCTCGATCACTGCTTCCGCAAATCGTTCCATCTCTTCCAACTGCGGGCTGCACTGCAACAGCAACAAGTCTACGCCCGCAGCTTCAAACTCAGCCACGCGCTCCGCGACCTGATCCGGTGTGCCTATCAAACCGGAACGCAGTCCGCGATTTGAAACGCTGTAGTCTTCGAGCGAAACCTGTTGCTCCAGTCTTGTGCCCGCCAGCCACTGCTGATAGTTCTCATAACCGGCCGCGAACTGTTTGACGTTGGTGATTCGTTCGACCTCTCGTCTCGCTTCGGCTTCGTTGTCGCGCACGATTGCATACGCGGCAACGCCAAACTTCATCGGCGGTAAACCGTGCCGCTCCCTGCGCGCGGACAGATCCCGGACCTTCTCGCGCACACGCGCCGGCTCGTCGCCGTGCATCACGTACGCGTCACACCAGCGCGCGATCAGTTCCTTCGCCGCTTCCGATTCGCCGCCCGCATAGATTGTCGGCCGCGGTCGCGTTTGCGGTTTCGGTTGTAACACCGCGTCGTCAACTCGATAGTATTTACCGGCGAACGAGAAGTGATCTTCCTCCCAGAGCCGTTCGACGATCTCCAGCCACTCACGCGTGCGCGCGTAACGATCGTCGTGTTGGTCAAACGCGACGCCGTATTTGCGCGCCTCGTCGGCCCACCAGGACGACACGACATTCAGCGAGAGCCGGCCACGGCCGCCGATGTGATCGATGTTTGCTGCCTGTTTGGCTAAAAGCGGGGGCTCATGAAAAGTCGGACGCACCGCGACCATCAACTCGAGCCTGTCAGTAACGGCGGCGAGCGCCGCGGCGGTGGACCACGCATCGAGCGAAGGCGCTTCGACGCCCTTGATGTCGTTGAGGTTGAGCTCCGCGATGAGCGTGAGGTCGTAGCCGATCTGCTCGCTGCGTTTTGCGAGCCGGCTGACGTAGCTCCAGCTTGCTTCCATGCCTT
>DATELP010000276.1:0-3478 GCA_035276425.1 Pyrinomonadaceae bacterium | reverse complement strand
AGAGTAATGTCGCGAAGTTCATCTAGGTTCTGGGGTACTACTCACTCTTGCGAAATCTTACTTCAACGTCGCCGAATCCGATTACGTCGCCGTCTTCGATCACACGCGACTCACCGTAAGCAATACGTCTGCCGTTGATAAAAGTGCCGTTGGTCGATCCGGTGTCCGCGACGAGCAGGGTGCCTTCGCCCGTCATCAACAAAGCTGCGTGAATCTTCGAAACGCTGGCGTCGTTTAGCGTCAATTCGTTGTCGGAGGCGCGCCCGACGTTTAGCCGTCTGCCACCAGGTTTGAACACTAATGGTACTTCGCGTGTTCCATTTTGTTGCGTAATTCGCGCGATAACCTGGATGTCGGGCATCGGCGGCGCGGCGCTCGGAATCGGCACGCCGCTCTTTGCGGCGCGGCGTTCTTCGTCCTGGCGGCGCAGGTCTTCTTCAAACTCGCCGAAACTTGGGTCGACCGAGATGCCGGTCGTAAAGATATCGACTTCCGCTTCGACAGTGACTGGACCAAGCGTGCGGTAGCGATGATCGTTGATGTGATCGATCGCGGCGGCGAGAACTTCGTTCTTCAGCTCGTGCAGGATCTCCGGCGGCGCTTCCGAGTGTGTACCCCATTCGACTTTCAATATCAGATGGTGTGGCGCGATACGTCCCTTGTTGCCTTCGTCGCGCACGCGTTCGTCGATCAACTTCTTCATACGCTCGATGAGTTTGGAGGTGGTGAGTCCGCTGCGCGGTTCGACTGTGCGTCCAAAGCGGCGATCGACGACGTCGCCCATGCCTTCGAGCACGCGGCGCAGGATGCGTTCGGGCAGCGCCTCCTCGCGTTTCTTCACGGCCTGCTCGTGTTTGAGCTTTGCTATCGAGTCGTCTGAATCAGTCATGAATAATCAATACGAGATATTCTAGCTTATGGATCATTCGCCACAAAGAGGCACAAAAGGCACAAGGCCGGGGTGAGTAGCTGCATTTTTCTTGTGCCTTGGGGGATAACGCGCTGGGGTGGCTGTTGGACATGCGTGAGGAGCCACCCCAATCGGCTTCGTGGGCGAGGAGGAGAGCACACACTTCGACGGCAATTCGCCAGCGGCGAACATCAATGCCGGGGAAACCTGTGTGTATTTTTATCGAGGCTGAAAGATGCGCAGCCTCATACCTTGTTCAGGACCGTGCGGGGGAGACCGCGCGAGAAATGCGAAAATGACTAACATTATTGATGCATATTATTTCTCGTAGGTAGCCTGCAAATAAAAAACTTTCCGTCCGATGGTATACTGCCGGCGTGGATTGTGAATGGGACGATGAGAAAGCCGCACTTAATCTGGAGAAACACGGCGTATCATTTGCGGAAGCCTCAACTGTCTTTGACGATCCACTATACGTGATCTTTACGACCCCGATCATTCCGTTGAAGAAAATCGATATCTTATGGTCGGAGCATCAAAGGAAGGACGGTTACTGATTATTTCCTATACGGAAAGAGAAGGTATCCTCCGTTTAATCAGCGCAAGAGAACTGACACCCGCTGAAAGAAAAGCTTATGAAGAAGGTTGATTCTGAATCCGAAGGCGAACTGCGACCGGAATATGATCTGCGAGGTTTACGCTTAAGGAAGCTTGGTCCAGGCAGGAAGAGTTTTGGCGATACGATCAGGCTTGAACGCGACGTGGCTGAAGCCTTTCCAGATGCCGACGCGGTGAATGAAGCGTTGCGTTTCCTAATACGGGTAACAAAGCAGAATCAAGACATGCTTCGTCGCACAAAACTGTAGGTTGTCAGGTCAATACCGGCAAACGACTAAATCTTGCCCGTCATGGCGAGATGACTTACAGTAATAACCACTCGCCCCGAACTCTCACAGCACTTCCCAACGAGGTGAACACATGATCCAACGACTGTGGGATAGTTTCGTAATGTTGATTCCGGTATTCTTTCTGCTCACGATGATCTTCAGCGCGGGGTTTTATATTGGCCGCGTCAGTAAGCGAGAGTAGAGACTTCAATGAAAGCTGTCTTCAAGAGTACCTGGCCGTATCAGGGTGACGCGATGAATCTGCCGGTCGAGAATGTGGATCAGGCGGTTCCGTTTTACGAATCGGTTATGGGATTCAGCGTCGAGTCGCGCGGTGACTCGCCTCACAAGAGCGCAGTCCTCAGTCGCGATGAGATCAGGATCGGACTTGCCGAGAACGGCGGCGATCCCACGCAGGATGGTTGCTTCTTCGAAGTCGACGACGTTGAAAACGCATTCGCGGAACTAAAAGCAAACGGTTTCCAAAAACAAGATCCCGACTTTCGAATCGACCAGTACGGCGAAAAGCGATTCAAAGTCTTCTTCGTCGTTGCTCCTGACGGTCTTTGCTACTGCCTCGGTCAGCGTCAGCAGTAACGACGAGCACCTCGTCCACGACTCGGTTACAATTCCACACATGAAACGTTCCGGTACTGCCGATCTTCCGCTTCATGGCGGCCGCGTGCCGCAGTGGCTTGCACAACGCATGACCACGCTCGGCACGAGCATCACCGAAGCGATCGTGCATGACTACGGCACTTCCGGTTTTCTTTCGCGCCTCAGCGATCCTTTCTGGTTTCAGGCGTTCGGCGCGGTCATGGGAATGGACTGGCACTCGTCCGGGATCACCACGTCCGTGATGGGCGCACTCAAACGCGGACTCGCTCCACGCGCAAACGAACTCGGACTCTTCATCTGCGGTGGACGCGGACGCTTCTCACGAAACACGCCAAACGAATTGCGACTGCTCGGCGAACGCCGCGGCTTTGCTGCCGACTCCCTGGTGCGCACCAGCAAATTGACCGCACGCATCGACAACAACGCGATCGCTGATGGCTTTCAGATCTACTTACACAACTTTGTCGTAACCGCGGACGGTGAGTGGGCAGTGGTCCAACAAGGCTTGAACGACAACACGGGCATGGCGCGTCGCTATCACTGGCATTCCGCTTCCGTAAAAGATTTCGTTACCGAGCCACACACGGGCATCGTCGGCGAGAACCAGGGAACGATCATGAACCTCGTCGACAACAAAGCGAAGCCGGCCCAAACCGCGCTGCTCGAGATTGCTCAAGAACGTCCGGAGAAGACTCTCCAAGCCGCGCGGCACTTGAAGCTGCCGGCACATCACGAAGTACGTGCTAAGGACGTCGATCTCAAACGTCTCGGCGCCGTGCTCGCAGTCGCATACGAACGCGACCTGCACGATTTCGCGGAGCTCTTGCTGCTCCAAAACCTTGGCCCGCGAACATTGCAATCGCTCGCGCTGGTAGCTGAAGTGGTCCACGGCGCACCGAGTCGTTTTTCCGATCCGGCACGTTTCTCGTTCGCGCACGGCGGCAAGGATCGACATCCGTTTCCGGTCCCGCTCAAAACCTATGATGAATCGCTAAACGTCCTGCGCAAAGGTCTCGACGCCGCGAAAGTCGGCGACAAAGAGAAGCTCGACGGTTTCAAGCGG
>DATELP010000275.1:0-11307 GCA_035276425.1 Pyrinomonadaceae bacterium | reverse complement strand
CGCTTGAACTCCTCCGAATGTCGTCGCACTCGTCTCTTCGCCACTTCACAGCTCCTTTCTGCCTAAGTGTGCCTATAACGAGTGTCTCAATCCAGGGGTTCAGTCCAAAGTTTTGTGCTTCTTTGTGGCTTAAGAAGTGGTGGAACGCGAGTGTTTTATGTGGCGCCAGACCCACCAACCAACGGCCAGCACGCCGATAATGCCGATCACAAAGTCGAACCGGTGAAACCACGTCTTCAACGTATCGTCTTTGTCCCACTGTTCGCCAAGCTTTTGACCGATGTACGCGAGACCAAGACACCACGGCAACGATCCGGCGAAGGTGTAGATCACAAAACGCGTGAGATTCATGCGCGCCACGCCTGCGGGAAACGCGATGAACGTGCGTATCGCCGGCAACAAGCGGCTCACAAAAACGATCGCCTCACCGTACTTCGCAAACCAACGATCAGCGATGTCCAGATCGTGTCGCGACAGCAAAATGTACTTCCCGTACTTTTCAATCACCGGCCGGCCGCCGTACATGCCGACCCAATACGCCACCAGCGAACCAAGCACGCAGCCAACCGCGCCGGCGACGCCGACCCACCACAGATTCATCTCGCCTTTCGAAACGAGATAGCCAGAGAACGGCATGATGATCTCCGACGGCAGTGGAATACACGCCGACTCGATCGCCATTAACAGAACGATTCCGCCGTAACCGAGCTTGGAGATCGTCGCGATGATGAACGCCGAGAGTATGCCGATGATTTTTGCAACCATATTTACGTTTGGAACAGAGGTGGAATCAACGATCTTGCCAGCCGTGCTGGCCGATTAGTGGGACAAAGGCGCAGCCACCGTGGTCTTCGTCACGGTAACCAGTTTCCGTTTTGATCACTCGTATCAACCGCTGTGCTTCGCGCGACTCACCAACGGGCACGATCAAGCGCCCGCCGACTTTCAGTTGCGCGATCAAAGGATCGGGAACGGTTGGACCACCTGCCGCAACGAGAATCGCGTTGTAAGGCGCGTTCGCGGCCCAACCGAGCGTGCCGTCGAAACATTTTACCGTGGCGTTGTAGATGTCGAGTTGACGAATTCGCGCTTGTGCCTCACGCGCGAGATCGCCGATGCGTTCGATGGAATAAACCTGCGCGGCGATGGCTGCGAGCACCGCCGTTTGATAACCGGAGCCGGCGCCGATCTCCAACACGCGACTGTCGCGGTCGAGCTCCAACAGCTCCGTCATGCGAGCGACGATGAAAGGTTGTGAGATTGTCTGGTTCGCGCTGATGGGCAATGCGTGATCGCCGTAAGCCCGGCTCTGCAAAGCTTCAGGCACGAAGAAGTGACGCGGCACATTGCGCATCGCTTCGAGCACTTGCGGATCTCTGATACCGTAATGCTCGCGCAGGCGCGCTACCATTCGCTCCCGCGGAATGGAATACTCCTGCCGCAACGGGGAAAGATGTCTGTTAGCTGACTGCACCTGAAGGCTATTCTACAGACTTAACTCTTATGAACTAAATCGGAGTCTTTCAGGTAATTCCACGTTTCGAGCGCCGTTAGTGCGCGATGATCGGTCATGTCGCTGCGCAGCGGGGTCACGGAAACGTAACCCTCTTTCACCGCGTGATAGTCAGTGCCCTCGACCGAGTTGCCGTCGAAGTACTCTTCACCGATCCAGAAGTAAGGCTTGCCGCGTGGATCGATGTGCTCGGTGATTACCGGCCGTGCGTTTTTGATGCCCTGTCGCGTGACCTTCACGCCTTTGATCTCGCCTGAAGGGATATTGATGTTCAGCAGCGTTCCTTCGGGTAAACCTTCGTCGAGCACTTTGCGCGTGGCGACGACGGCGAACGCAGCGGCTTCTTCGAAATCGAAGTTGTCACGCGCGACTAAACTCAGCGCGATACCGGGAACGCCGAGGATCGCGGCTTCGAGCGCACCGGCGACAGTTCCGGAGTAAGTCGCATCGTCGCCGAGATTGCCGCCGTGATTGATTCCGGAAACGCAGATGTCGGGACGTTCAGCTTCAGGAAGAATTTTGTTGAGTGCGAGCGTGACGCAGTCAGTGGGAGTGCCGTCGATGGCCCAATGACGTTCGTCGAGTTGTCTGATACGCAGCGGCCGAGCGAGCGTCAGACTGTGTGAAGCGCCGCTCATCTCCGAAGCGGGAGCGACCACGTAGACGTCGCCCACTTGCTTCAGGGCCTCTTCGAGTTTGATAAGCCCGTCGGAGTGGATACCGTCGTCGTTAGTGAGCAAAATGCGCGTCATACTCTTTCACACTCGGCGCTTCGCGTCGCACACTCCAGTTTCGGCTGGCTCGCTCACTCAGGAGCGTCCGGTTTTTGAATCCTGGTTACGACTGGTGAGATAAGAGTACGGGCCGTGGCGTGTGTTAGCGGAGAAAAGCTAATCGCGCGGGATGCGCATTCGGCCTTTTTTCTTGTTGCGCTTGCGGGCCAGGGCTGATTTTAGTTTGGCCTTTTGACCGGGCGGAATAAAGAAGGCGTGCTTTTTGGCGTCCTTGATGATCTCCTCGGTCATCACCTTGCGCTTGAAGCGCCGCAATGCGCTTTCAATGGATTCACCCTGATTAACAGTAACTATTGCCATTCGATTCTCTGCTTTCCCTTTCTTAGATCCTTTGCAGGAGAGCTATTTAACACGCGCGGAATGCCGCCGGTCAAGTTGCGAACAAAGAAATCCACAGATTACACAGAAACTGAAAATCTGCGTAATCTGTGGATTAAAGGGTCGGAATGCTAGACCAACACGGCCTCTGCTTCCGCGGGTTCCTCTTTCTTCCGGCCCAGACCCTTGATCTGCACCGGCTTGTCGGCCTCTTTAACGGGCAATTGCTTGTTCAATACCATTTCCTGGTAAAGCTTCCGCATCATGACGGCTTCCTCGTGAGCCGTCTTCGGCCCCTCCATTTGCGGCTTGTTCGGCCGCGTCAAATCGACTTCATTCAAGATCATGCCGTGCGAGCTGTCGGCCATATAGACGTCCTTGCCGCCCGCGAAGATCTCGTGCCGGCCGTGCTCCTGGTACCACTTCGCGACGGTCGCATTCTGGTGCATGTTCTCGATGATGTTTCTCCAACCGATACCCGTGTTGTAAGCGCAGAAGGAGATTTCGCCTTCCTGCGTGCCGTACGGGATGATGCACATTTCAGTGCGGCGGAAGTCGTAGTTGAAGAGATCCTGGAACCACATTCCCGCGATGAACAGGAAGTTCCAGCGGTCGGAACGGCGCGTCTCGATATCCTGCGAAGTGCGATCGCCACTGACCTTGCCGTAGTCCTTGCCGGTCAAGCCAAACGACTTGTCAAACTTCTTGAAGAGCTCGTAAAGCGTGAAGTTTGCCGGCGAGTTGTACGGGTTGTAGTGCTTCAGGAGCGCCAGACCCATCATCAGGTTCGACATCCACTTGCCGCGCGCGGCGTCCGTGATCTTCTGCATGTCTTTGACGAGACCCGGAATGTTCAGGAACTCCGGCACCGGTCTCATCTCTTTCGTTTCCTTGTCGATCATCACCGCAGTGCCGACGCCGCAGTTCGGGTGGCAACCGCAGGAGACCTGGCCCCATTCGGCTTCCGGTCCGTGTACGAGATCCGCGAAGTCAGCGAAGGCGCCCATCAACGAAAGCGGGAACCAATCCCGTGTCGGCTCAGTGATACCGACCTGATTCTTCACGTCGTGCGCCAGGTGCGACAGCGTGTAGCGCTGTTGCAGACGGCGTTGTTCGGTGATCTCTTCGTCGCGGCCAGTGAACGAAACCGGCTGGAACGAAAGGAACGCAATCTTCTTCGGATTGTCGAGGGCGAAGCGAATGATCGATCCGACCTGGTCGTTGTTGATGCCGTTGACGAGCGTGGTGACGAGCACGATCTCGACGCCTGCTTCGTGCAGGTTGTTGATCGCTCTCATCTTCACGTCGAACAGGTTACCGACCTGGCGGTGGCTGTTCGCGTCGTTGCCGATCCCGTCAAACTGGAGATAGACGTAACGCAGTCCAGCGGCAGCAGCTTCGCGGCAGAACTCTTTACTCTTGGCAAACTCGATTCCGTTCGTCGCCGCCTGCACGCTGTTGTAACCGACTTTGCGTGAGTACTTGATCGCTTCGATGAAGTGCGGCGAGATCGACGGTTCACCACCGGAGAACTGCACCGACATCTGGCGGCGCGGTTTGATCGTGATCGCGTTGTCGAGAATCTCTTTGATCTCGTCCATGCTCAGTTCATGAACGAAGCCAACCTGGTTGGCGTCCATGAAGCACGGATCGCACATCATGTTGCAGCGATTGGTGAGATCGACTGTCAGCACGGCGCCGCGGCCATACTTAACAGTGCTCGAACCGTGGTTATGAAGTTTCTCGTCGTTGTGTGCGTCGATGTCGCGGCCCGGGAACATCGTTTCGATGTGTGTCAGAAAGCGCGAGTCGACGGCCATCATGTCTTCGAAGTGGCCGTGGACCGGACAATCCTTGATCATCCAGATCTCGCCGTCGCGCTCGATGATCGTGGCTTTGATTTCGCCGACTTTCTCGTTGACCAGAACGCTGACGTCTTTCTTGCCGCTCAGAATCTCTTCACGAGCTTCAATCACGCAGTTGGGACAAAGCGAATCCGTGGTGCGCGGCCAGCCGAGGGTCGGCTTGCTCTTCTGCCACGATTTCAGCAGGGGTTTATCAGACCATTTGGGAGTGAAAGAAGGATTGGGTTTGTATTTATTTACCGATTGAATTGCGTTGAAAAGGCCTTGCGCGATCAGGGTCAATCCTCTCTCCGCGTGCTTGATTGGTCGCATCGTTTCTCCGTCCAGTCTCCTCAGATATGAATTATTGCGGATTCGGCAGACTAAAGCCTCGCCAAACCGTGGAACCTATTGGCAATGACCGTGCCGCCGGGTCAACTAAAGTTAAGTTCAATTATTTCTTTGTTTAGGTTTTGAGAGAGAGTAAGAAGGTCGTATCCAGTTGCTACAGAACGCCTGACGTGTGTCGTTTAGCTACGAGAACAAGAGAATTTAGCCACTGACTCACACAGACGAACACGGACAGTTTCTATCTGTTTTAGTCCGTGTTATCTGTGTAAGTTTGTGGCTTATTCGGTGACGGGTCGCTTCGTGCGGGCGGTGGTGCGTTTGTAGCGGTAGCTGATCTTCTTCACGTAGTTGCGAGTCTCACGATATGGCGGCACTCGCTGACCAAACTTCGCGACGGCGCCCTCGCCGGCGTTGTAACTCGCGAGGACCAGATCGACACGGTTGTTGAAGCGGTTGAGCAGCTCGCGTAAGTAACGCGTGCCACCCGAAATGTTCTGTGCCGGGTCGTGCGCACGGCGCACACCGAAACGCGCCGCGGTTCCGGGCATCAACTGCATCAGGCCACGCGCGCCCTTCGGCGAAACAGCGTGGGTGTTGAAGTGCGACTCCTGTTCCATCACGAGAAAGATCAAATAAGGATCGACGTTGTACTTGCTTCCGTTCTGAAGGATCAGTGAATCGAGACCGGGACGGCCGGTGCTCCAGCCGCGTCCTTTCTTGCTGGGACTGGCGAGCGCCGTCGCGGGATCTTCGAGTTCGATGCGATCGATACGGCTACGATCTATAAAGATCGACATGCCGCCGCGCTTGTACCAAACACCGCCGGGTTCTTCGGTCGCGCTTTCAGTTTCCACGCGCGCGCCGCCTTTGAGAAAGATCCATGCGGGAGTCTCGTACACACGTTTGCTTGCAGGTGGCGCTTTTGAAACAACATCAACCGCGTCGAAATGATCGTCGTCGTTATCCGACGGCTTTGCAGCGGGCGCTTCCGTCTCGGGCTCGATGCGTTCGATCTTCTTGACCTTGTCTTTCGGCAGGACGTTGCTGAGACCACCGCGACGATACCAAACGCCTTGCGGTGATTCCCATGCGTCGTCGACGGTCATGTACGAACCGTCGGCGAGTTTTAGCCGCACCTGCGTCTGCGCGAAGGCCGGGCTGACACAGATCAAAACGACAAGGATCCCGAAAGATAGTCTCATGATTTAGAGTTCCAAAGGATCGGCCAAAGTGCGCTCGATCATCGTTTCCTGCGTTTGCACGGGTGCGAATGAGTGTGACGTACCGAAGTAGTTGCGCCACGCAACGTCGACGATGCTGGGCGTCAACTTGAGCTGGTGCTTCTCGAACAAACAGATATCCGTCGCGCGGTCCAACAGGTCGCGCGGCTCGCAACCCTTCATCTGGCGATGCTCGACGCGATACTTCATCAGGATGTGGTCCAACACCGGCTGCTCGACCACGATGTTGCGTCGCTGCGCCTGCGCCCTGAAGATCGACGAATACGCATCCGCAGTCGGCGGCTCGACGCGCGCCCGATACCCCATGCGGCGCAGAAACGCCTGGTCGGCAAGATCCTTCTCGTCGAGGTTAGTCGAGAATACGACGAGCTGTTCGAAAGGAACCTCGATCTTCTTGCCGGTGTGTAATGCGAGATAGTCGACGCGACGTTCCAACGGCACGATCCAGCGGTTCAAAAGATCCTGCGGCGCAACGCGCTGACGGCCGAAGTCGTCGATCACGAGCGTGCCGCCGTTTGATTTCATCTGGAAAGGCGCTTCGTAAAACTTCGCTGCCTCACTCCACGTCAGGTCCGCATTCTCGAGCGTCAACTCACCACCGACCACAACGAGCGGACGATGAATCAAGACCCAGCGGCGATCGTATTCGGTCGGTGTTTCGTCATCAGGCATCTGCTCGTGGCAGTGCGAGTCGAAAACGCGAATGATCTGCCCATCGATCTCGACCGCATACGGAATCCAGATGCCGCCGGCCAACGCGCCGTTGATGCGTTCCGCGACGGCGGTTTTTCCGGTTCCGGGAAGGCCCGTGAGAAATAACGAACGACGCGAGTTGATAACGCAGCCGAGTGTTTGCAACAGCGACTCCGGCAGTACGAGGTCGTGAAACGCCTGTCGCACCGTGTCCATCGACGCCGTGTTTGACGGGATCGATTGGAGCTTCATCATGTGCGTGTAGTCGCGCAACGACACAGGCGCTGGGCCGATGTAGCCACAGATCGACACTAATCGTGTAAGCCTGTCCCAACCGTGGTCCAACATCGCATAACGCGTCGAACCAATCGCCGACTGCATTTTTACTTCGATCAGCTTCTCACGATAGAGTTTTTGCAGCAGATCTTCAGTCAGCGTGCGCGGCAGATTGATCCGTTCGGCGACGGCGTTCGTCGTCGGTTCGGGCAGCATGGCCACGTGTTTCAGTGCGAGGTCGCAGAGAAACTGTTCGGAGATACCGGTGTCGCGGAGCTCTTCCGGCAGCGGTGGTCCCATGCTCTCGATTTCCGCGCGGGTCAGGATGGTGGTGTGGGACATGATTTTTCTCTTGGTTGTTGAGCGTCCTATTCTTCTAAGACCTATTTGCCGCTGTTTGCGGCATTCTGATTCTGTGCGAGCGCCAGAGCAGATCGCGCCGAATCAGCTTCCGATGCACGTCCGACGCGCTGATAAAGATCCGCCAACCGCCGCAGCGCGATGGTGTTGATCGGATCGATCTGGCGCGCGGCTTCGTAGTAGCGAATCGCGTCGTCTTCACGTCCAAAACGTTCCATCATCTTCGCCGTGTTCAGGTTCCCTGTTAACGGACCTGCGGCGCGCGCAAACGCTTTGTAAGCTTCATCAACCTTGCCCAGCCGGCAATACGCGAGACCGAGGTTATTGAGAATGCGCTCGTCATTTGGCGCGAGTTTCGCGGCGCGTTTCAGACGATCGATCGCCGCGCGGTAGTTACCGTTTTGATAAAGCGAGAAGCCGAGGTTATTCAGCGTCTCCGCGTCTTCTTCGAGCTTCACTGCGCGTTCAAACGAATCCTTCGCGCGATCGCCAAAACCCTTCTTGTCGTAGGCAACGCCGAGCAGGTTGTGCGCTTCGGTCAACTTCGGATCGAGTGAAACGGCCATCGCGAGTTCGGTGATCGCTTCGTTGTAACGCCCTTCCAGAAGAAACTCACGACCCGATTCCATGTGTTCGCGCGCGGAGCCATCAGCACGGACTTTCCTGTCGTTCTGGTTGCGCGCGTCCTCGATCTTCGTGACGCCGGCTGACACAAAACGCTCCGCATCCTTCTCGGTCATGCGCTCGACCTTGTTTTCATCTTTGCCACCGCCGAAGAGCCGGCCGAAAGCCTTGAAAGGCGCGGTGATGACTTTGACGACTTTGTTGCCGCCTTTCTTCATCGGCTGTACTTCCCCGGCTTCCGAACCCGAATCCTCGAGCACGATCGCATCAGGATCGCCCTCGCGTTGGATCGTGGAAGCACTCCACATCGCGGTAGCTGCGACGGTCAAAACAAAAGCGATGAGAACTGCCAATATTCTACGTTTGTTCATGGTCCAACTCCTCTACATGTTGCCGAGAACGTCCATGAGGTTAAGGGCGGCCGGGCCAAGGATTGCGATAAAGAGCGTCGGGAAAAGAAAACACGCGAGCGGAAACAGCAGTTTCACTGCCGCCTTCTGTGCTTCCTGTTCGGCTCGCTGCCTGCGCTTCGTGCGCAGCGAATCGGAAAACACGCGGAGTCCCTTGGCTATCGAGGTACCAAACTTGTCAGTCTGAATCAGCATCGCAACGAGGCTGCGCATATCGTCAATACCCGTTCGCTCTGCCAGATTGCGTAACGCTTCGTCACGATCGCGTCCAACTCGAATCTCGAGATTCGCGAGTTCAAACTCGGTGGCGATCGGGTAATGCACGTCTCTCAATTCCGACGAGACTTTCATCATCGCCGCGTTCAAACCCAAACCTGCTTCAACTGAAACAACCATCAGGTCCAGCGCGTCCGCCAAACCCCAGCGCAACTCTCGCTGGCGATTACGGATGGCTCTGCCGAGAAAATAACGCGGCAGGAAGAAACCAAGGACAAAGCCGAGGATGATGTAGATCAGCGCATTCGCTAAGGGACGCGCCGTCAATGCGCAAACGCCCGCAACCGCCAACGGAAAAGCCGCCATCGAAGCCAGTTGAATCCCGCGATAGACGATTGGCGCCTCAGCCGAACGATAGCCGGCGTGCATCAGTTGCTTCTGAAGTTTTTTCACTTCGGTCGCGGACGGCGGCAACAACTTATTCAGCGGTTGCGCCAAACGTTGGGCAATGTCCGCGGCCTGGCTCTCGTCCTGCAGGACCACTGACGGTATGTTTCCACCGGCGTCCTTGGAACCCAGGCGTCGCAGTCGTTCAGTCGCGGCGCTCTGCGGTTTGTAGAGCAACCAGTAAACACCCAGCATTGCGAGTGAGATAGCGACGAAAGTAGAGATGGCGATTATTAGTATCATGGTTTGGGTGCCTTGAACTTTGTACTTTGTTCTTTGTACTTGGTTCTTTGTTTAGGCCGTCTGTTTTCAGCTAGAGCCTGGGTAGCGAACAAAGAACAAAGTACCAAGCTCTAAGCTCCTTAGATCTTGATCTTCAAAATCTTACGCACAATCAACATACCGGTGATCTGTAGGACCATAGCGGCAGCGATCAGGTAATGGCCGCGCGGATCTTTCCACAACACGCTCATGTAATCCGGATTCATCACTGTGACTGCGATGGCCACAAAGATCGGCAAGCCGCACAACAACCACGCAGACATGCGCGAGCTCGTGGTCAAAGTTTTCAAGTCGCCCATGATCCGGAACCGCTCGCGGATCGTGTAAGCAACCTTCTCGAGGATCTCGGCGAGGTTACCGCCCGTCTCACGTTGAATGAGCACCGCGGTGACACACATCTTGAGATCCAGTAGCGGCATTCGCTGCGTCAGGTTTTCCAGCGCGAGCTTCACGGATAGACCGAGGTTCTGCTCTTCATAAGCCTTGCGAAACTCAGTCGCGACCGGTTCCGGCATTTCGATGGAGACCATGTGGAGGGCTTCGGAAAATGCGTGACCCGCACTCAGCGCACGACTGATCAAATCGAGCGCATCAGGAAGCTGTTCGAGAAAGGCATCGAACCGTTTTTTACGCCGATACCAGACGTGGACCAGCGGTAATGACGCACAGACCAAACCGGCCAGAATCATCAACGGAATGAAAATCGTGAGCACCGACGCGGCCAACGCACCCAACATTCCCGCCATGAACGAAAACATCAGCAGGCGCGAAGGAGTGATGTGCAAGTCCGCCTGGTCCAACATCCGCTTCAACTGCAACGCAGCCTGGAGGTTGATCATCGTGCGGTTGACCCACGGAATCTCGCTCATCAACTCGTTGCGAGCGAGCACCACGTCGATGTCTTCGGCTTGCGCGGAGTGGAGCAGGGCTTCGTTGAGCCGCTTTTGCAGTTTTTGACGTTTCTTGTCTGTTCCGTGCGTGGCGATCAGATAAGCGCCCAGGACCAGAAACAACGCGAACACAAATACCAGGAACGATATCATCATGGTGAATTACATCTCCTCGAAGAAGACGCGGGGCAACTGCAAGCCGCAAGACTTCAAGCGTTCGGCGAACCGCGGGCGAATACCAGTTGGACGGAACCGGCCGATGACCCCACCTTGCTGATCGACGCCGGTGCGTTCGTACATAAAGATTTCCTGCATGGTGATCGTCTCGCCTTCCATGCCGGTGACTTCGGAAATTGACGTGACGCGGCGCGAACCGTCGGACAAGCGCGCTACCTGGACCACCAGATTCAACGCCGACGCGATCTGTTGGCGCATAGCGCGATCGGAAAGACGCATGCCGGTCATCTGGATCATTGTTTCGAGACGAGCCATTGCGTCGCGCGGCGTGTTGGCGTGAATCGTGGTCAAACTGCCGTCGTGACCGGTGTTCATGGCCTGAAGCATGTCGATCGCTTCGCCGCCGCGAACCTCGCCGATCACGATGCGATCGGGACGCATACGCAGTGCGTTGCGCACGAGATCTCGCTGCGTGACTTCGCCTTTGCCTTCGATATTTGGCGGACGTGTTTCGAGCCGGACGACGTGCGGCTGCTGGAGTTGCAATTCAGCAGAGTCTTCAATCGTGACGATACGTTCGTTCTCGGGAATGAACGCTGAGAGCGCGTTCAGCAGTGTCGTTTTACCAGCGCCGGTTCCGCCCGAAATCAGAATGTTCAAACGCGCGTGAACGACCATCTGCAACATGTCGGCGATGTCTCGTGTCAGCGCTTTGTTCTCGACCAACGCGGCCATCTTCAGCGGATCGGCGCCGAAACGGCGAATCGAAAGCACTGGGCCATCGATCGACAATGGCGGGATGATCGCATTAACACGCGAACCATCCTGCAAACGCGCGTCGACCATCGGCGACGATTCGTCGATGCGACGT
>DATELP010000274.1:0-40120 GCA_035276425.1 Pyrinomonadaceae bacterium | reverse complement strand
CACCTTTCTGCGGCAACTCCACGATCGAAAAATCGACGCGCGCGTTGACGTAGCCTTCGCGCGAGTAGAGTTGGGCCACCTTATCGGCATCAGAGCGTGCCTGTGATCGCGAGTAAGGCGCGCCGACGATGGTCGTAAGCTCCCGACGAATCCGGTCCTCGGTGTAGATCTGGTTTCCTTTGACGTCGATGCCGGCGATGCGCGTCAGCGGTCCCTCAATGACGTTGAAAGTGATGATCAGGCTGTCACCGTTGATGGTGACGCCCTGAAGCACGTTCACATCCGCCTGCCGATAACCGATGTCGCGCATGAACGCCCTGACGGTGCGGCGATCCTGTTCGAGCAACGTCAGGCTCGTGTAGCCGCGCCCGTAACCGAGAAACGGAATCAGACCGATCGGATTTGCCTTCTGAGTCTTCAGGTTCGAAGCGATATCGTCGTAAGCGAGTTTGTTGGTGCCGGTGATGCGAATGTCAGTGAGACGAAAGCGCCGGCCGCGTTCGACCTGGTAATCGATCTCGATGTTGTGACCGGTTAACGTGGTCGGATTAAGGTTCTGACACGTGTCCTGCGCGCCGTTTGGACCTAATTCCGCCGGCGGGTTGCTGACGGTGCAAATCTCAGTCACCTCGGCGAAGAAGAAGCCGTCTTCCTGAAGCTTGTTGCGAACGCGGCGCGCACCTTCAACGATCGCCGAGTAGTCGATGTTGCCTTCACGCATGACCGGCAACAACTCGCGTTGGCTCTTCTCGCTGATCTCGTAGTTCGTGACCTTGACGTTGACCGTCGGTCCGACTGCTCCGTTCACAGTGATGCGGACGGTGTTCTTGTCCGAATCTCTTTCGACACGCGCGTCGTCGAGCGTGGGCGCGAGGAAGTTCTTGGCAACCAACGCGTCGCGGATTTTACTGATATCAGCGCCAAGGTCGTCGCGCGTGAAGGGTGTTCCGGGTTGCAACGTGAGCGAAGTACGCACCGTCGAGGCGTCGAAACCGTTGACGTTGATGTTGAACGCTTCAACGCGCGCCTGATCGCCCGGCGTGACCTTGTAAACAATCGTGGCGCGAAGGCCGCGCGGACCGACGTTTTCCACCGGCTCGACAGTCGCGTTGAAGTAGCCGCGATCGCGCAAGTAAACCTGAATCTCGTCGGCGTTACGGAGAATGAGCTGTTGCGAGAGCCGCGTGCCGGGTTGGACAAAATTCAGCCGCGCGCGAAGTTCGTCGACGGAGATCGGTGTTCCGGTTACCGGTCCCAACTCGATCCGTACGTCGCCGATCTGCACTTGCCGTTTGATGACGAAGCGAAGCGCAACCGGTCCGGTGCGAGCCGCGCCCTGTTCGACAACTTCAACCCGCGCATTCTCGACGCGCCCGGAATCAAACAACGCCTGTAGCGAATCGCGCACGCGCACCGCGGAAAACTGCGTGTTCGCCGCGACTTTCAACAGCGCCAGAAACTCAGCCTGAACGTTCGGATTGTCCGGCGTCCCTTCGAAGACGACCTCAACCGCCGTGATCTGCCGGCCTTCATAGTCTTCGATCCGCACATCCTTCGCTGTTTTGCCTGCGGCGTTGCCGTTGCCGGGAAACACGAGAACCAGCAGGAGAATCAGCAGCAGTCGAATGTTGGGCGCCTCCGGCAACAATTCCTTCACATACCCCTTGCTCAAAATCGCTTGCGAAAACGGATCTCAAAACTGAAGTTGTTAGTCTGCGCGGTGAGCCTTCGCGTCGAGGCTTGTTCGTACTGCGCGATAAACGACAGCCGGTCAGACACGCGATACTCGAGCGCCAATATTTGATTCGGATCTGAAGTAACGTTGGTTGAATAAGTAACCGTGACTTCCTTGCTGATGCGACGTCCGAGCGTCAAACGCGCGGCCGGAGTTGAGCCGGTCGTGCCGCCGATCACCGGACTGATCTCAAACCGCGTCAGTCCGAACAGCCGGCTCGTGGCTCGTTGTGCGGGTGCATTGATTAACGCGTCCGTCAACAAACTCGTCGCTGCACCGACTTCAGATTGCGCCAGAACCGACGAACTCGTGTCGCCTGATGAAAGCTGTCCGGTCGTGATTAATGAAACGACGTCTGCCTGCGGCAGCGCGGGCTCGGAACGTACCACCGCCGACGGCTGCGACAGAGGACCGGTCAGACTCACGATCACGCGATAGCCGCGAATCTGCGACTCGCCCTGGATGTTGAGGATCGGATCCGCGTTTCGGCCCGGCGGCAGGTCAACCAGAGCGCGGGTGATGTCGTAACGGTCGTTGCGGAAGTTGAGCGTGCCGCTCGTGGCGGTTATTCGTCCGGAAATCGTCGGGTCGTTGACTGGTCCATCGAGTTGCAACGAAACCGAGCCGACGAGATCCGCGAGATTGTTTCGCACCACGAGCGCGTTGCGGCCCTCGACTCGCAACGCCGCGAATATCGCCGTGCGCGTCAGTTCAATCTCCGTTCCCTCTTCGATCGACTCACCGGGACGCGTGTTGATGAGATCCGCTAGCTCGATGTCCTGCGTGTACTCGGTGCGCCGCAGATTCACCACGCCGCCGATGAGCTGCTCGCGCGAAGAGCCTCTGATCTCGACGTCGGCATCGAGAGTAGAACGAAAGTCTTCCGGAAACGGCACGGTCACGTTCGTGCCGCGCAGGTTGACGCGAAACGCCGAGACGTTGAAACCTTCAAGCAACGCGCCGCCTGTCGCGGAAATGCGCCCACCGCCAAGCGAGCCTTCGAGCGCATCGATCTGCGCCTGATTGGCCGTGAACCTGACGGCGGCGCGCAGATTCGCCACGGTCCAACGCTCGTTGCCGAGCAACACCGAAACCGAACCGTTGTTGATCGACGCCGTGCCGATCACGCGCGGATCTCCGAAACTGCCGTTGATGCGCACAGCGACTTCCGCCGTGCCCGTGGAAAAGAAATCGGGCGAGACGCCATTCAGCACGCGCAGGTTCAGATCGCCATTGACGTTCAGATTTTGGCGTCCGCCGGCGCCGCTGGCGATCGTGCCGTCAAGGACGATGTTCGTGCCTGGTCCGGTAAATCTCGCGGCGTCAAACGCGACTTCGTTTGGCGTGAAGCGAACGACGAGCGGCGTCGGAGCGGCGAGTTGAATGTCTTCAACACGAAAACTCAGTTCAGAAAATTCCGCCGTGCCGGAAAGACCCGCGATCGAGAAGTTGTCGTCGTCGTCGACAAGATTGCCGCTGAGGCGAATGCGTCCGTTCGCGCGGCCGGCAACGCGCACGCCAGTGTTTGGCAGCAGGATCTGGAACAGGTTTGTCAGATCCGCGTTCGTGAGCGTGGTTTCGATCGTAGCCGGCAGTGATGGACTCGCAAGATTGATCTGCGCGGCGACGGCCTGCGGTTGGCCCAACAGGCCAGTCGTGAAATTAATGCTGAGTTGCTGATTTTGCGTGCGGCCGGTGAGCGCAACGGTGCCGGCGGGACGGCCATTGATCGTGACGTCGCGGCCTTCGCCGTCAAACGTGATCTGATACCTCGAAAAATCTTCCTCAGCAAGACTGCCGGAAACGTGCGCCGTGAAATTCGCGATGCCACTGACGGCAAGATTGGGCCGGTTCGCAAGGGCGGTCAGGCGCGCGAGTTGAATGTTTTCGGCGCGCCCCTGAAAGTCAAACGCCTTGCTAGTCATGTTGAGATTGCCGCTGGCGACGATGTGCCCGGCAACGAGCCGCAGATCGACACTCTCGATATTCACGTTTGGTCCATTGAACGTTGCCCGCGCCACCATGCCTTCGACCTGCTCGCCGGCGAGCCGGCCTGGTCCAAGCGTGATATTCGCGCTACCGCTCATTGCGTTCGGAATGCCCGAGATGTTTATGGTGCCGGAGAGATCGCCATCAGTGTCAGCCGTAAGCTGTTCGTTTTTACTGAGCGGCGACAGTGCGAGCAACGTGCGCGCGCTGAAACGATCCAGCGTGGCCTCCAAAGAAGTGTTGTTCTCGCCGGTGCGTGGCGCGACCATCGAGAAACGCACGCCGCCGCCATCTCTTTCCGCCAACTGTCCGTCAGTGACGCGCATTTCCTGCTCGTTCATCGCGATCGACGCGGAAAGCGCGCCAAACTCGATTCCGTTAACAATCAGCGAGCCAAGCGCGAGCTTGCCGTTCACGTCGGGCGAATTGAGCCGCCCGCGAATGTTGCCGTTGAACGTGAGTTGACCCGCGAGACCGATGCCGTAGCTGCGCATCTGCTCTTCGACTTCCGGCAACAGACCCGAAGAGATGAGCACCGCCTGCAGCTCCGCCGCGTCGCGCGAATTAAGATCGACTTGCAGATTCGAATCGTTTTCGTAGGAGAACCTTCCAGTCGCACTCAAACGCGTCGCCGGTGTTTGCAGGTTCACTTGCTGAATGTCGAACACGCCACGATCCGCACGCAGCGCGACTGTGCCCGTGATCGGAATCCTGTCGGCGCTGACCTGGCTGGTGTCGGCGGTTAGTTGAGTGGTGACCGAACCGGAAGCGAGTTTGATGTCCGTGCCCGGAAACGTGAGATCGACTCGTCCCGTAGCGCGGCCCGTCAAAGGCACGGCGCTGCCGGCGAGCGCGGTGAGCGGTCCAGCGATGTCGACGTTGTCGATGTTTGCCGTAATCTGCGACGTACCGCCGCGCGCAATCGCCACGCGAGCGTTGCCAGTTGCGCGTCCATCGAACACATCAGCCGTGAAATTGTTGAGTTCGATCTCGCGATTTGTTGCAACTACGGTTGCACGCGCCTGGCCCATGTTCATCCGGCCGAGTACGCCGCCGCCGATGCTGAGATCCGCCGTCGCGCGATAGCTTCCCGAGGGCGCCACGACAAAAACCGGCTTCGCGAGTTTCACGTTCTCAACCTGCCCATCGGCAACCTTCACCGTGCCGACGTCGATGTCCGCGGTTTGTCCTTGAATCTGCCGGTTGCGAACCGACAAACGCACCCCCGCGATGTTAAGACTGCCGATCTCCGCGCCCGAGGCGCTCGTCGCACCAACTTGGACGTTTTTAACCTCGACGTTCGTGACGCCGCCGCGATCGTCAACTTTGATGTCGTTCGCAGTCACGCCTTTCACGGTCGCGCCGGAAGCGGTAATTGTTCCCGCTTTCACACTCGCCACTGTTGCGGTCGTGGCGTTGTTCTCGTTGCGCACGCGCAAATCCGACGCAGTGATGCCCGCGACTTTCGCGCCCGAAGCACTAAAGCCGTTCGCGGTGAACTGACCAGCCGACGCAGTCATCACGCCGCCACTCTTCTCGGCGCGCGCGTCGCGAAGAATCAATCCCGTCAGCGTTGTGCCGTAACTCTTTTCCGCGACCGCGCGCAGTTCGCCGACCCAGCGAAAGTCAGTGCCGGTGCCCATCACCTGACCGGCGAGTTGCAACGAATCGATCTGAAAATCACCGACGTTGAGCAGATCCGCGACAGCCTTGCCGTTGATCTCATAACTACGGCCTGTGCCCGAACCGCTCGCACTCACGTTCAAACCCTGCAACCGCAAGTTATCCGCTGCCAACGCGTCAGACTTGATCTCGCCCGTGACTTTGAACTGATCGCCTTCGCCAGTGATCGTGCCGCTGAAGTTTCCGGCGCCGCGCAAGGCCGTGTCGGTCTGTAAAGTTTCGGAAAGCTGCGTTAGATCAACCGAAGAGGTGACGTTCATCTGGTACTTGAGCGCCCGCCAGTCGTCCATCGTGCCTTGCAAACGCGCTTCAGCAACCGGTGACTTCAGCAGCAGTTCCTGGATCTCGACCGCATACTGGTTCACCCGAGCGCGAGCCTGAAGGTCTATGTTGTTGATGGTGCGTCCGTCGTAAGTGAAGGTCGAGCTGGAAGCAGAGAACGTGACTTTGTTCATCCGGCTCTCGACGGGCGCGTTTGGATCGTCGGGTTGAATCGTCGCTTGCAGGTTTCGTGCTTCTCCGGAGATGACGTGACGCTCGTCGCCGTAGTGAACGATGCCGTTCTTCACTTCGATGTTCGCGGTTGAATAAGCAAACAGGATGCGTTTGTTTGGTTCGGGCGGCGGAACGTGGATGTTGGCGAAATTCGAACGGCCCTGTTCGTCAAACGTGACCCAGGCTTCGAAGCCTTCGATCTTGAGATCTCTCAAATTGATCTCGCGCCGCAGATTCAACGCGTAAAGATCTTCAATGCGGATCGTTGCGAGTAGCTTATCGATCTTGCCGAGCTGTGCGCCGGTTTGCGCGTCGTAAAGTTCAACGCCGTTCATCTCGACCGTGCTCGGCGGCAAATCCGCGTGAAACTCCCGAATCTCGGCGCGGATTCCGTAGTTCGCAAACGTCTGCTTGATCTGACCTGCGATGTAGTTATCGACAAATCCGAACCGGTAGAGAACAAAGACGAGCAGCAACACCGCAAACGCAGTGATGCCGATGATGAAACCGGCAAGAATCGCGTGCCGGCGCGTGAAGTAGCGCCAACGCTTTCTCACCGAAGCCTTAGGTGGTTTCGGGCGCTCGGGTAGATCTGTTGGTCTATTGGGATCGTCTACACTCATAACGCGCAGCCGCCACGCGGCATCGGGGAACTTCGAATTCTAGAGGGAGAGACCGAAAGTTGAAAGAACCGAATCCAACTTTGCAAGTCAGACAGCAGTCTCGTGGTCCTTCGATGCCGGTTCGCCAAGCGGAACGTTGCCGACGACCGACAGCTCGAAACCCTCGAGAGCTGCCACTTTGGGGGGATGATTCGAGAGAAGCAGTATCTGCCGCAACCCGAGATCGTGAAGAATCTGCGCGCCCACGCCGTAGTCGCGTTCGATTCCATATCCGGTTTGCAGACTTGCTTCGCGTTTATTAAGCCCACTTTCCTGCATCACACCATACGTACGTAATTGATTAACAAGGTCCAAACTGTGCTCGCGCTGTCGCAAATATAGGACCACACCGCATGCAGCCCCCGCGATCTTTTCGAGTGCTGTGTGAAGTTGAAACCCGGTATCGTCGATCAGTGAACCAAACATGTCACAGGTGACGTTTTCTGTATGCACCCGGACCAGCACCGGATCGTCCCTTCTCACGTTGCCCATGACCATCGCGAGATGTACGTCGCCGTTGACGACGTTTTCGTAAGCGATCGCGCGGAAGCGGCCGTAAACCGTCGGCAGATCGGTTTCGACCACGCGGCGCACCATCTTCTCCTTACTCATGCGATAACGCACGAGGTCGGCGACGCTGATGATCTTCAAATCGTGTTGTTTGCCAAACGCTTCCAGCTCCGGCAAACGCGACATCGTGCCGTCTTCGTTCATGATTTCGCAGATCACGCCGGCGGGATAGAGTCCCGCGATACGCGCGACGTCCACGCTCGCTTCTGTTTGACCGGGACGAACAAGCACGCCGCCATTCTTCGCGCGCAAGGGGAAAATGTGGCCGGGACGCGCGAGATCCTGCGGGCGTGATTTCGGATCGACGGCGACGAGGATCGTCGTCGCACGATCCGCGGCCGAGATGCCGGTGGTAATGCCGCGGCGCGCGTCTATCGAGACGGTGAAAGCCGTGCCGAGGAACGACGTGTTGTCGGCGACCTGCGTGGTCAGATGAAGGTCGTCGCAACGCTCTTCGGTCAATGGCAAACAGATCAGGCCGCGGGCGTGCCGGGCCATGAAGTTGATGATTTCAGGGGTAACCTTCTCCGCCGCGCACACGAGGTCGCCCTCGTTCTCACGATCCTCGTCGTCGACAATGATGATCATGCGGCCGTCGCGAATGTCGGCGACGGCTTCGTCAATGGGTGCAAACATAGGCCACAAAGAGGCACAAGAAACACAAAAGAAGAATTGAGTCGGTTCGGCTTACTTCCTGCGCCTTTTGGTGGCCTATGTTACCTGAAAGCCAGTAATCTTTCCACGTACTTGCCGATTACATCGACCTCCAGATTGACGCCGTCGCCGGGTTTGAGGTGGGACAGGTTCGTGACCTCCCAAGTCTTGGGAATAATCGCGATTTCGAAGTAGTCCTCGGTAAGATTGGCAATCGTCAAACTGATGCCCTCCACCGCGACCGAGCCTTTGAAAACTAGATAACGGGCGATTTCGGGCGGGTAAGCGATGCGCAGGGTCCACGATTCGCCGTGGCTGTCGACGGAGACGAACTGTCCGCGGGCGTCGACGTGGCCTTGCACCATATGTCCGCCGAGGCGCGTCGCGGGCGTCACGGCGCGTTCGAGATTGACGGGTACGCCGGGTTTTAGACTGCCGAGCGTTGAACGCAGTAACGTTTCGCGTGAGACGTCGGCGGCGAATGAATCGTCATAAATGTCGAGCGCTGTCAGGCAAACGCCGTTGACCGCGATCGAGTCGCCGTGGTTCGTGCCTTCCGTCACGACTTTGGCGTCGATAACGATGCGCGCGTTCTCGCCGCGTTCTTCAATGCCGCGGACGCTGCCGAGTTCTTCAATGATGCCGGTAAACATGTTCCATCATCCGTGCAAAAACCTGATCGATAGTTAGACCTGATGAGTCGATGACGATCGCGTCGTCTGCGGCTTTCAACGGCGAGTCGGCGCGCGATGAATCGCGGCGGTCGCGTTCGATCATCTCTGAAAGCGTCTGAGAGAGAGAGACGTCCGCGTTTGTCAGTGAATCTTCTTTGAAACGCCGTTCGGCTCGTTCTTCGGGCGCGGCGGTCAGAAAGAACTTGATGTCCGCGTCGGGAAACACGACCGTGCCGATGTCGCGGCCGTTGAGCACCGCGCCGCGTTGGCCCATGATGCGTTGCCGGGCGACCATCGCGCGCCGCACACCGGGAATAGTTGAGACGACTGACGACATCGCGGTCACGCGTTCAGTGCGAATGTCTTCCGTGACTTCGCGGCCGTTGAGTAGAACCTTCAACGAGTCGGGATCGCCTTCGAGATCGATGTCCGCTCTCTCGGCCACGTCCGCGATGGTTTCAGTGTCGCTTGGATCGAGTTCGGCTTCGATCGTGGCGAGTGCGACGGCGCGATACATCGAGCCGGTGTCGATGTAGAGGAGGTTCAACTGCCGCGCCAGCATTCGCCCCAGAGTTGATTTACCAGATCCGGATGGACCGTCGATGGCAATGATCATACGAACGCGGAGAATACCTCGTTGGATAAGAGTGCTCCACTGCGTGTCAGTTTAATAAAGTCGCCGTCGAGTTCGAGCAAACCGGCTTCGCGAAATTTCTCGACGTCTGTTTCGTAGTCTTTACACAGATCCGCACGGACACCGCGCATCAGACGAAGACCCAGAAAAAGACTCTCGGCTTTGACATCGCTCTCCGTTAGGATCTGCTTTTCATTAATCGCCGAAAATCCCTTCTCAACCAGCCTTACATACTCAAACACGTCGCGACGGTTGGACCAGCGTTGCGTTGAGCCGTCGTATGAGTGCGCCGAACAGCCAAAGCCGAAATACGGCGCGCCAATCCAGTACTTCGTGTTGTGCTGCGACTGAAAACCCGGCCGGCAGAGATTTGAGATTTCGTAGTGTTCGTAACCTGCCGTCGCGGCGCGCTCCAGCATCCACTCGTACATCACGGCCGCGAGATCTTCATCGGGCACGGGTTGCAGTCCGCGTTGAATATGTTGGGCTAAAGGCGTGCCTGAATGCACTTCGAGGAGATAAAAAGACAGGTGTTCCGGTTGTAACTTGAGCGCCTCGTCAACGTTTCGCTGCCAGCCGTCGAGCGTTTGCCCGGGCAGTCCCGCAATCAGATCGAAACTCACGTTGTCGAAACCCGCTGCGCGCAGATCGTGAAACGTGCGCCGCGCATCAGCAGCGCTGTGCGAGCGCCCCAACTTCGCGAGTTCACGATCGTCAAACGTCTGCGCGCCGAAGCTCGCGCGATTGATGCCGAGACTGCGAAAGTCACGCAGCTTGTCGACGGTGATGCTGCCGGGGTTTATCTCGAGATTGATTTCCGATGCAGGATCGACGTCAAATTGTTTGTGTAAAGCAAGCAGGATGCGATCGAGTTGTGATGGATCGAGCAAAGACGGTGTGCCGCCGCCGAAATAGATCGTGTCGATGGACGCGCGGGTGATCTCGGATGAGTGAATTTCTCGAACGAGTGCGTTGACGTAACGTTCCGCGAGTGTGGTCTCGTAGAGTCCGGTTGCGAAGTCGCAATAGGAACAGCGCGAACGACAAAACGGAATATGAATATAGAGTCCAGCTTGCGTCATGAATACGAACCGATGATAACACGCGGGCTGTGTATCATTTCATTTCCCCGCGTATTGGTTTGCGGACGCTGATCTGTTCCTGTTCGCAGTAATTTACAGGCTGTCGTAAATGGCACGCATGTTGAATTACAGATCACCATCAATTAATCATCGAACATGGGAGGCATAAATCGACATGGCAGATGACAAAATGAGGAACAACGAGCAGGACAGGCAGATGGGTGGTCAGCAACATCAGGGTGACTATGGTAAGGGCCAGCAGTCGCCGGGACGTAACAAACAGGACGACGATTTCGCGAGCGGTCAGCGTAGCGCGGACCAACGCGGCACTGAAAGACAAGGCGAACAGAAACACATGAAGGATGATTTCGGCACGTCCGAGCAATCCGATGTGGGCCAAGGCGGCCGCGATCTTTAGTCGATCGCTAGTGAACGTTAGTCAAGAAACATAAACTCTCTTCTTTTCTGCTTGAGCACGGTCCACGGGGGATCGTGCTCTTTTTTTGACATGATGTACAGAATGAACAAGATGGGTTTTTACTGAGGTGAAGGTGTTCTTTCCCTCCTTTAAGTCTATCTTGTTAGTCTTATAAGTCCTGTCTAACGTATTCTTCGGGTACTGCCGTCGCCGCTGATCGACTTGCTCATGCTACGCGCGACGCGTTCTGCTTCCGCAAATGCACGCAACAGGTTTCCGCCGAGAATCTTGCGAATGTCCTGTTCGCTGTAACCACGCTTCAGTAGTTCGTAAGTGATGTTTGGCAACATCGAAACGTCTTTCGCGCCGTCGGGCATGTCGTTGGCGCCGTCGAAGTCCGCGCCGATGCCGACGTGATCGATGCCCGCGACTTTCACGATGTGATCGATGTGATCGATCAGTTTGGAAATCGGCAGTGGCGGTAGCGGATTCGCCTGTTCGAGTTTGTCACTCTCTTCCGCGAGCCGTTCGGGATCGTTCTTGTATTTCTCGTCGAGCGCGTCCTGTTGCGCTTTCAAACGTTTGTCGCGTTCCTCGCTTTGCGGTCTAACCGTTTTCGCGTCGACAAACATGCTGTAGAAATTGACGTGTACCACGCCGCCGTTCTTCGCGATGCGTCTCAACAAATCGTCGGGTATGTTTCGCGTGACGTCGCTGAGTGCGCGTGCAGACGAGTGCGAAGCGATGATCGGAGCTTTTGAAACGTCGAGCGCGTCGCTCATCGTTTCGTCTGAAACGTGCGAAACGTCGACGAGCATTCCGAGTCGGTTCATCTCACGCACCACTTCGCGCCCAAAATCATTCAGGCCGTTGTGTCTGTGCGGAGGACGATTGGCGTCGGCCCAGTTGTTCGTGTTGTTCCACGTCAAGGTCATGTAACGAACGCCGAGCCGGTAAAACTCGCGCAGCGTCGGCAGCGAATCTTCGATCGCATGTCCGCCTTCGATGCCCAGCAAACACGCGACTTTGTTGAGCCGTTTGGCGCGGCGAATGTCTGCGACTGAAGTGGCGATCATCAAGTCACGCGGGTTTCGTTCCACCGCGCGATACACCGAATCGATCATGTCGAGTGTGCGGCGCGTTGAACCGCCGTTCTGCACGTACCACGGCCGCACGTAAAGCGAGAAAAACTCCGCCGTCAAACCGCCCTTCTTCATGCTGGCGATGCTGGTGCGATACGGAGCCGGCGGCGTGCCGCTGAGATCGTAATCGTCGTTTGTCATCGGCGTGGTCACGTCGTTGTGCGTGTCGATGACGATCGCGCGCTTGTGAATCGCGAGCGCGCGTTGCCAAAGACGTTCATCACGCGGCTCGGGAGTTTGAGCCATAGTTGTAGATCCGATGACGGCGAATAAAACGAGGATCAGACAGACGGCTACCAAACGAAGCGGGTTTTGAGTTGTCATGGATGCACCTTTCCCTTGGGGTCGGAGAATGATAGCACGTCGCGAAGATGTGGCGACCCACGTTGTTACTTGAGGTCGCGGGCATTATTATCCGAACCGACATGTCGATCCTGATTGCCGAAGACAACATGGCCCAGCGCCACTACCTGCGCGAGATACTCGAGAAGGAGTTTCCGTCGCACGTACCCGTTTTTGAAGCCGCGGACGGCGAGGAAACCGTGAAGCTCGCGCTCGGTGAGAAGCCCGAGGTTTGTATCCTCGACATCCAGATGCCGAAGCTCTCGGGCGTGAAAGCCGCGCGCGCGATCTGGCGCGACTTCCCCACCGCGCGCATCATTTTCTGGACGCAGTTTCCGCACGAGATTTACATCAACGAGATTCGCAAGATCGTGAAGTCGGTCGACCCGCCACCGGCGTACGGCTTCATTCACAAGAACAATCCCGAATCGCGTTTCCTGCGTTTCGTCGCCGCGGTGCTCGAAGACGGCGCCGACATGATCGATCCGGCGTTCAAAGATTCGTTCAAGCGGCCGTTGTTGACGGAGTTTGAAGCAGAAGCGCTTTACTATCTCGCGCTCGGTCTTTCGAATTGGGCCATCGCGCGCAAGTGTTCGCTGAGTTTGCGTGGTGTCGAGAGCCGGCTGGCAACGCTTTACGAGAAACTCTTCGTGAGCGTCGCCGAAGGCACCGATCAGGAAGCATACGAGAAGCTCGCCTACAACATCCGCACGCGCGCGTTTTTTGAAGCGCTGCGCCGTGGACTACTCAACAGCGACGAACTCGAAAAAGCGTCGAACGATCTTGAAGGCTGGCTGCAAAAGGATCAGAAGCGTTTTGCCGAAGAACAAAAGCGCGACGCTGCCTCGAAGAAATCCCGATGAGATGCCACGAAGAGGCACAAAAAGCACAAAGGGTTTTACTAAGTTATTTGTGCCTTTTGTGCCTTGTTGTGGCCCTAGTTCTTACGTTTGTTGAAACCCCGCTAGCCCAAACCGGCGAACCGCAACCGCAAGCTTCGCCTTCACCATCCCCATCGCCATCTCCTTCGCCATCGCCGACACCGATCACCGGCCTGCATCAGTGGGGCGCGGTCACGTTGTTTCACGGACTGCCGTCCGATCGCGTGCGTGCGATCGCGCAAACGAGCGACGGCGCGATGTGGTTCGGCACCGAAGCCGGGCTCGCGAAGTTTGACGGACGCAGAACACTAACAGTCAACGACCCCGCACTGCCTCCAGGGCGCGTGCTCACGTTGCAAGTCGATCAGGACGGCGCGATGTGGGTCGGCACTGAATCGGGCGCCGCGCGTTTCAGTGGCGGCACGTTCGAACGAATCAAAGAGACGTCGATGCAGGCAGTTTCGGCTTTCGTCACAACCGGCGACGGCCTGACGTTCATGTCAACCGAACAAGGCAACGTGTTTGAGTCGCGCGCGCGTGCGGGTGCGGCAATCGAAACACGACCTTTGTTGAGCGAACCGTTGCGTAACGCGGATCGCGAACGGCCTGGACCACTGACGATCACGAGCATTACCAGATCCAACAATCGTCTGTTCATCGGTACATTGACCCGTGGCGTACTCGAAATCGAAAACGGCGCGGTTAAAGAACCTCCCGCACGACCCGCATCGTTTTTTGTCAACGCACTCGAACGCGACAAAGACGGCAAATTGTGGGCGGGCGGACGCGCAAAAAAAGAAGAGCCGGGCGCTTTCACAGGAACGGAGCCGTCGAATCTGAAACGCACTGAAGCCGTGACTGGTCCAGTGGTCGCGTTGAAATCAATCGGCGATGAACTGTGGATTGGCACCGACGGGCGCGGCGTGTTTCGTGTTTCAAAGGCCAAGACTCAACGTTTCACTTTCGACGGCACCGCCGGCGGACTTCGTTCGGATCACGTTTACGCGATCTTCGCCGATCGCGAAGGCGTGATCTGGTTTGGCACGGATCGCGGCGTCTGCCGTTACGATCCGCACGCGCCGCGCGTTGAGTCGGTCGGCGACAACAGCGACAGCAACTTCATCCGCGCGCTTTATCAAACCGAGAGCGGCAAAACCATCGCGGGCACAAATCGCGGTCTGTTTGTTTACGACGACAAGACGAACGCGTGGACGCTTGTGCCGGGACTGGGCCAGAACATCATCTACGCCGTCGCCGAAGATCGATCGCAGCGTTTACTGGTCGCGTCAGTCAGCGGGTTCTACGTGTCGCCAAAACAAGCGACGCCGTTGGAAGAGCAACAGTTCTCGCGTTTGGAATCGGGTGCGGTTACCGCGGATGGCGTGGGCAGCGTGCGAGCGATCGCGCAGTTCAACGGCGCGACTTACTACGCGATCTTCGGCCGTGGCGTTGAACGAATTGACGGCGGGCGAACGAGTTTGACGTGGACCAACGGCACGCCTGGTTCGCGTGAAGTTTTGAGTTTGTTGGCTGATGGAGATGCGCGACTACTGATCGGCACGGCGAAAGACGGCGTGCTCGTGTCCGACGGGAAAACGGTTCGCGAAGAGCCCGCGTTTGGGATACTGAAAGGTCCGGCGGTGCGTTCGATGACGCGCACAGCGGACGGTTCGCTGTGGTTTGGCACTTCGGCGGGCGTCTATCTCTGTCGCACTGAAGGCTGCACGCTGGCGCTGCAAAACGTGGATGCGCGTTTCGTGCTCGCAGGCGAGGCTAACGAGATTTGGTGCGGCACGCGTGGGAACGGACTGGTGCGGATTCTGTTGGACCACACAGTTGGACCAGTGGTGTCGGAACTGGATTCCGAACAGGGTTTGCCGTCGCAGAGTACTTTCGCAGTCCTGCCGGAGCGTAAAGCAGATGGCACTGACGTATTGCTGATCGGCACCAATCGCGGCATCGCGCGTTATGAACCGGGTCGCTTTGCTCCGTCGCTTTCGGTGACGCGCATTCTCAGCAAACGCGTACACGCGGCGTCGGAGCTGCAAGCGGGTTTGAATCTTGAATACCCGCAGAACAGTTTGCTGCTCGACGTGACGGCGATCAGCAGTCGCACGTTTCCGGAGCAGTTTCAATACGCGTTTACGCTCGCCGACAGCAGCGGTCAACCAGTCAAACAGAAACTCGCGCGAGATTCGCAGTTCACTATGGAAGGTTTGAAGCCGGGCAAGTACACGGTGACAGCGCGCGCCTTCACGAAAGATCTCACGCCTTCGGAGCCGCTCACGTTTTCGTTCACGGTCGCGAAGGCGCCGTTTCCGTGGACCTCGACGACGCTGGCGATTCTGTTAGCAGTCGCGCTACTGGCGCTGCTGTGGGCCATTCTCGAACGACGTCGCATCGTTGCGACGAGTGCTGCACTTGTCGACGCTAATCGCGAACTCGCCGACGCGCGGCTCAATCTCGCGAACGAAGCAGAACGCGAACGACGCCGCATCGCACGCGACCTGCACGATCAAACGCTCGCCGATCTGCGTCATCTCGCATTGTTGACCGATCAGATCAAAACCAACGGCGAATCTTCAGGGAAACAGACCACGGCTTTGCGTGGCGAGATTGAATCTATTTCGCAGGAAGTGCGTCGCATCTGCGAAGACTTGAGTCCGTCTGTGCTGCAAAACGTCGGCTTTGCGGCGGCACTCGAGTTTGCCTTGTCACACGCGGTGCAGGACGCGCCTGCCGAAAGACGTTTCGAATATGAGTTTCACTGCGACGAAGCGATCGAGGAACGCAGCCAGTTAGCGCCGAGCGTGCAGATGCAGATTTATCGCATCGTGCAGGAAGCGGTGAACAACATCTGGCGGCACGCGGGCGCGACCGAAGTGAAGATGTTCGTCAACAGCACACCCGAAGGTGATTTTTCACTGCGAATCGAAGACAATGGCCGCTCTTTTGAATCGCAACCGACAAACTCGGAAGGACGTGGACTCGCGAACATGCGCGCGCGTGCGGGACTGATCGACGCGCACATTTCGTGGCAACCGCGCGAAGGCGGCGGCACAGTGTTCACGCTTGAGAGAAAAGCTGCGCGTTCAGGCGCGCCGTCACTTTGATGTCAGAGCCACAAAAAAGCACAAATCAGGAGCCCGTGGTCGCGCTCGAATCGACCGTGATCGCGCACGGCTTGCCCAAGCCAATTAATCTGGAGGCCGCGCACATTTTGGAAAGTATTGTTCGCGCTTCCGGTGCACAACCGAAGACGATTGCGGTGATGAACGGCGAGTTGTGTGTTGGTTTGACTGACGAACAACTCCGATCGCTCGCGAACGATAGCGGCGTCAGGAAGATCAGTAAACGCGATATTCCCATCGCCGTGGCGCGCAAGTGGACTGGCGGCACGACTGTTTCCGCGACGCTCTGGATCGCTGAGCGCGCGGGAATCAAAGTGTTTGCGACCGGCGGTATCGGCGGCGTTCATCGCGGATCGTTGCCAGACGTTTCGGCCGATCTGCCGGAGCTCGCGCGGACACCGATGATCGTTGTTTGTTCGGGTGCAAAGATCGTGTTGGACCTGCCTGCGACGCGCGAATGGCTCGAGACGTACGGCGTGACGGTGGTCGGTTATCAGTGTGACGAACTACCCGCGTTTTATTCACGCACGAGCGGTTTGCCAATTGATGTTCGCGCGGATTCACCGCAGGAGGTGGCGGAGATTTTTCGTACGCAGCGAGAGCTGAAGATCTCGTCGGCGTTGCTGGTGTGTGTGCCGGTCGCGAAAGAGTTTGAAGTGCCGGCGGAGAAATTGAAAGCGGTGCTCGATGATGCGTTGGCCGAAGCCGAGCGCAATCACATCGGCGGCCGCGAATTGACACCGTTTCTTCTGAGCCAAATGGCCCAGCGCAGCGAAGGTGCGACACTGCGCGCGAATATCGCGCTGCTTGAGAACAACGCGCGCGTCGCGGCTGAGATTGCGAAGGCGGTATAGCTCGAAAAGAAGAATAGGTCCTCTAAGTCCTATAGGACCTATATTTTTTTGAACAACCAATCCGGCCCACCACAGCATCTCACGGCCGAATCAAGTGAGCTCCTCCCTGGGCTCACGAGCAAAAAATAAAACTGAATAGTTGAGCATCTCTCCCCAGGCTCTCCAATCAATACGAACCTGAAAGGAGTCGGCCTATGTCCGCCAGGGATTCTGCGCCTCTGCCTCGTATCGCCTCGCCGTGTGACGTGGATTGGAACTCAATGATCGGAAACGATCGCGTGCGTTTCTGCGAGCATTGCCAGTTAACGGTCCACAATCTCGATCGCGCCGGTCAAAAACAGATCAAACGACTCGTCATGCGCTCGAAAGGTCGTCTTTGCGTGAACTACCGGCAACCCGTTCCACAAAAACTTCCCACTCCCATCCTGTACAAGATCGGCCGGCGCACCTCAGTCATCGCCGCCAGCGCATTCTCAGCAACGCTCAGCATCTCAACCGCAGTCGCCGCCGGTGCGAATCTTAAACAAACCAACCTTCCTCACGACGTCGCCTTCGCCACGCGTGTGAATAACTACGTTTCGGCTTCGGGCAGCGTGTACGGTTTCGTTTTCGATCCCAACGGCGCGGTAATCACCGGCGCATCAGTGCTACTCACAAACGCCGAAACCAACGACGTGAGCTATTCCTACACCAACGGAAGCGGTGAATATCGGTTCGAGGGAGTTAAGCCCGGCACCTATCACCTCAAGATCAACCCGCAAAAGGGATTCGACGGCAGCGAACTCCCGAATCTGGTGGTTCGGGCAGGCGACAACAACCGCATCGATCAAACACTGAGCGTTGCTCCTGTGGAAGCGGAGGTTACCGTTACTCCCGAGCAACTCGTCAGCCTGGGTGGCGCGATGGTGGTCGCGCTCCCCAGCGATCCGCTGGTGAAAGCAGTGACGGAAGACGATCTCGAAGCTGTTCAACTCGCGCTGTTGAGCACGGCAAACGTCAATGTGCGCGACCAGGCCACGAACTACAGCGCACTCGAGCGTGCGATCTCGAACGGAAATCGCGAGATCCTGCAAGTGCTGCTCTGGGCCAAAGCCGACGTAAACGCCAGAGACAACAACGGCCAAACACCGCTGATGATGATTGGCGAAGACACCACCAGCGAGATGATTTGGGACTTAATCAATGCCGGCGCCAAGGTCAATCTTCACGATAAGGACGGCGACACGGCGCTCATCAGCGCCGCCGAAGTCGACAATGTCGAGGCGCTAAAGGTGCTGCTCGACGCGGGCGCAAAAGTGAATGAGACCAATAACGACGGCCAGACCGCGCTGATCGTTGCGGCGCAAAACGATCACGTTCACAACGTCCGCGTGTTGATTCTCGCGGGAGCGAACGTCAACGCCCGCGACAAGGAAGGTAAATCGGCTTTGATGTACGCACTCGACGAAGATCACAAAGCTGTCGTGAGATTGCTGAAGGCCCACGGCGCGATCGAATTTGAAGCACCGGAGAAACAGTAGTAATCTAGGTCCTCCATTACAACTCATTGGAGGACCCGAGATGGCCGACGATAACGGAAAAAAGTGTAAGAATCCGCCCTGTAGCTGCCCGCCGCAACCCGATGGCAAGTATTGCAGTGCATCGTGTGAGGGCGCAGGGAAGACGATCGAGATCGATTGCGACTGCGGTCACGAAACTTGTTCGGGTAACTTTTAAGCGAACTTCAGCGCGGGTTATTTACTCAGCTTGATGAACTGAGCGGCCAGCTTTGGTCCTGTTCCTTCGTCTTCGTGTTTGAAGAACACAAATGTCTTTTTCCAGTTTTGGGCTTTGATCTGTTTGGACCACGCTGTGAGTTCCGCTTTTGAGTACCGCGCGCGCCGCAAGCGCACGTAACCCCAGTCCGCAGTCTTGACGATGCGGTCGTTGGGGATTTCGTCAGTGTCTGAAACAACCAGCACCCGGTTGTGACTGCGCAACAATTCGAAGACCTCGTCGTCAAACCAAGTGGGGTGGCGAAAGTCGAAAGCCGCAGGTGTGTCTTTTGGCAGGATCTTCAGAAAACTCTCCAGACGCTTGAGATCTTTTTTCATGTCCTCGGGCAGTCGGAAGAAGACTGCGCCGAGGCGATCTTCGAGCGCAGACACCGTTTCCAACAACTGCTTCGTTTGCGGACCGACGTCTTTCAGTCTTCGGTAGAGTGTGATCGATTGCGGCGCTTTGACTGAGAAGCGAAAGTTTTCCGGCACCTGCGCACGCCAGTTTTCCACCGTGCTCGGTTGCGGTAAGCGATAGTACGTGTTGTTCAACTCCACCGCGGGCAAACGCGCCGCGTAGTAAGCGAGCATCTCACTCGCCGAAATCTGTTCCGGGTAGAACCTGCCTTTCCATTCTTTGTAGCTGTACCCGCTCGTGCCGACGTAAAGGTTCATAGTGATCGCAAGCCATCCGCAGATTACGCAGATATCTGTGGAATCTGTGGCTGGTTCCAGTTGTGGCGTCGAGCAATTCTGTGGTACACAGGCAGGCAAAGCAAGGCAATAAACCCAAATCAACAAGTAGTGAGAGGTACCGTGTCGACTGTTCCGTCAAACATCGAATCAGTGCTTCAGGAAGAACGGATCTTCCCGCCGCCGCCTGAGTTTTCCGCGAAAGCGCATATCAAATCCGAAGCAGAGCTCGAACGCCTGCGCGCGGAAGCACACGCCGACCCGGAGACTTTCTGGGCGCGCATGGCCGAGGAGCTTCACTGGTTCAAGAAGTGGGACACGGTGCTCAAATGGGATCCGCCGCACGCGGAATGGTTTGGCGGCGGCAAGATCAACATCTCTTACAACTGTCTCGACAGGCACCTGAGCACGTGGCGGCGTAACAAAGCCGCGCTCATTTGGGAAGGTGAACCCGGCGAAACCCGCACCTACACCTATCAACAACTGCACACCGAAGTCTGCAAGTTTGCGAACGTACTCAAGCACGCAAACATTCAACGTGGCGATCGCGTCGCGCTCTACATGCCGTTGATTCCGGAACTCGCGATCTCGATGCTCGCGTGCGCACGCATCGGCGCGACCCACTCGGTCGTGTTTGGCGGTTTCTCCAGTGCGGCGTTGATCGATCGCATCAACGACGCGAGTTGCAAGTTGGTCGTGACAGCGGACGGCGGTTGGCGTCGGGGCAACGAAATTAAACTCAAACCCGCAGTCGATGAAGCGTTGAAAGAAACGCCTTCAGTGACTGCGTGCATTGTCGTGAAACGCACCGGCTCGCAACAGGAGATGCAGGAAGGACGCGACTTCTGGTGGCACGAGTTGATGGAAACCGTCGAGACCGAATGTGCGGCGGAAGAGTTGGACAGCGAACATCCGCTCTACATCCTTTACACGTCCGGCACGACTGGCAAACCGAAAGGTATCCTCCACACAACCGCCGGCTACCTGCTGGAAGCACATCTCACGACCAAGTGGGTGTTCGATCTCAAAGACGAGGATCTCTACTGGTGTACTGCCGATATCGGTTGGGTCACCGGTCACAGTTACGTCGTTTACGGTCCGCTTTCAAACGGCGCCACCGTGCTGATGTACGAAGGCGCGCCGAACTTCCCCGAGCCCGATCGCTTCTGGACGTTGATCGAAAAGCACCGCGTAAACATCTTCTACACCGCGCCGACCGCCATTCGTGCGTTTATCAGGTGGGGCGAGCAGTGGCCGTTGAAACACGACCTCTCGAGCCTGCGATTACTCGGCACGGTCGGCGAACCAATCAATCCCGAAGCGTGGATGTGGTACCACAGAACCATCGGCAAAGAGCGCTGTCCGATTGTCGATACGTGGTGGCAAACTGAAACCGGCGCCATCATGATCACGCCGATTCCCGGCGCGACGCCAACCAAACCCGGTTCAGGAACGAAACCGTTTCCCGGCATCGACGCCGACATCATGACGCGTGAGGGCCAGGCAGTCGGTCCGAACGAGGGCGGCTATCTCGTGATCAAGAGTCCGTGGCCGTCGATGTTGCGTACGATCTGGGGCGACGACGAGCGCTACCGGCA
Source organism: Pyrinomonadaceae bacterium (assembly GCA_035276425.1). GTDB lineage: Bacteria > Acidobacteriota > Blastocatellia > Pyrinomonadales > Pyrinomonadaceae > PSRF01. Next base: position 19,126 of record DATELP010000274.1, on the reverse strand, counting down.
GCAGTATTGGTCACAAATTGATGGAATTTACTTCGCTGGAGACGGGGCCAGACGCGATCCAGACGGATATTTCTGGATCATGGGGCGTATCGACGATGTAATTAATGTAAGCGGACACAGATTAGGAACAGCGGAAATCGAAAGTGCCCTGGTTTCTCACAAAGCGGTGGCTGAAGCGGCGGTAGTGCCTCGGCCTGATGAGTTGAAGGGATCGGGAATCGTGGCTTTTGTAACGTTGGAAGGAACGCAGAATCCGTCGGAGGCGTTGAACCAGGAACTCCGCGAGCACGTCGTGAAGGAGATCGGCGCGCTTGCCCGCCCCGACGAGATTCGCTTCACTGACGCTCTGCCAAAAACCCGATCCGGCAAGATCATGCGGCGGCTGTTGCGTGAAATCGCGACCAGTGGAACAGTCGCCGGCGACGTAACCACCCTCGAAGACTTTTCCGTGCTCGAAAAGCTCAGAACGGAGGAGGAGTAAACATGCCCCGAGAATACGCATCTGAAAGCCGCTCTGGACCACGTTATCTCGCCAGTCTTGAAATCAAGGCCGAGTGGGACGAGCCGAGCGGTACGCACATCACCGTCGAAGGCACGACGGAAAACGTCGGGCCTGAAGGAACGTTGGTCCATCTACCGCGGCAACTGCCGCAAGTAGGCAGCACTGTCAGACTTGAGGTTCTCGGCGAAACCGGCGAGAAGCTTCAGGTCATCGCCGAGGTGTTGCGGATTGAGCGCCATCCGGGTCATCCGTTGGCCGCGTTGCAACTGCTTGGTGAAACTGACGAATGGAAAGGTCTTGTTTGGGAACCGGCTGCTCCCCGCGTGGCGCCTCCACCGCCTGCGGAAGGTGACGCGACTGAAGAAAGCGAACCGGAAGAAGACGACGGCATAACTCACTGAGGACCAATATGACAACCTTTACCTCCAACAACGGAAACGGAAATTCTCACGAGCGGCGGCGGTTTCCGCGTTACTATGTCGCGTCGCGGCTGACGCTCGCGATCGAAGACGAGAGTTTGAAAGAGTCGATCGGCATCGGTGAGCCGCAGGACATCAGTCTCGGCGGTTTACGAGTGACGAACCTGCCGGCGTGTCCGAACGTAAAGGTAGGCGATCAACTCGGGTTGTTGCTGCTCGATGGCGAGGACGCGTTGTCGTTGACGGCGGAAGTAGTCCATCATGCAACGACCGATACGTTTGGAGTTGAGTTTCGCGGGTTGTCGAATCACGATCAGAGAGCAGTGGGAGAATTTATTGGACGGCTGCACGCGCGTCATTGACGCGAGCGACGACGATTCACGGTGAGCAAAACGACGAGACGAGAGACGGACAAGGAACCTGCGGCTAGGACAGTTGAAATAAGCGGCCCGCCGAACCGTGTCGTCTTCCGGATTGCCTTTATTGCGGTCGCGGTCGTGGCCGGGGCTTTCGTGATCAAGTGGGTGATTGAGAGGTTAAGCGGAATCATCCTGCTACTGGTCCTCTCAATCTTTTTCGCGTATCTCGTTGCGCCTCTGGTTGAGTTTCTGCGCCGGCCAAGAACTCTCGGATCACGAACCGTCGCGATGCCACGGGCGCTGGCTATTGCGGTTGCGTACGTAACGATTGCGGTTGTTGTCGTCGTTGCGGTTTACGCGGTCCTCCCGAGCCTGACGAATCAGTATCCGGAGTTTGCCAATCAAGCCAGAGAGTATTGGGCTTCGCTGGGTGAACGGTCCAAATCGGTAATTGAATACTCGCGTTCGGGCCGCATTCCCCCTCGCGTTGTCGAAGAGATCAACAATGCGGTGCCGAAAGTGGTCGAGAAAGTAAGCACCGTCGCCACTGAATTCGCAACCTTAACGCTGGCCTATCTCGTGCTTTACATTCCGTGGATAATCCTGATTCCGATACTCGCGTTCTTCTTACTCAAAGACGCGGACAGTTTTCGACGTTCCGCGTTGTTGATGTTGCCGCGTGGACGTTGGCGTTGGCGCGGTGATGAGTTTTTTCAAGACGTCAACAACACACTCGCCGCTTACATTCGCGCGCAACTAACGGCGTGTCTGTTTATCGGCGTGGTTTGCGCGATCGGTTTCACGTTGCTCGGATTGCCGGGCGGACTCGTGATGGGCGTCATTGCCGGCGTCTTTGAATTTGTGCCACTGGTTGGACCGGTCACAGTCGCGCTGATGGCGGCGATCCTCGCGATGCTGCACGCTGGTCCGTTCAATGCGTTTCTGGTGCTGCTATTTTTGGGCGTGTTGCGAATCGTGCAGGACTACGCGATTTATCCACGGCTGATCGGGCAAGGCATTCACCTGCATCCGCTCGCTGTGATCTTCGCGATTCTGGCCGGCGAGAAACTCGGTGGTGTGCCGGGAGTATTTTTAGCGATTCCGTTGGTAGCGATTCTGACGGTGAGTTATCGTCACTGGCTCGAACACTACGGAAACGAAGGGTTCGCCGATCTGCTCGAACCGACGCCGACCGTTGCCGTGGTTGAGACTACAACGACTCCCGCTCCTGTGCCTGAAGAGGAGTTGCACCACGAGACAACACCGGAACAGATGGTCCGCGTTCGACCCGACCTCACGACTGGTGAATTAAAAATGCCAGTGGAAGAATAAAACCAGCCACAGATTACACAGATTCTGCGTAATCTGCGGATGGCTTTTGCGACATTAGGTTCAGAAACCTTTGAAAGTGATGTTCCGCATCGTGTGGGCCGGGCGCGGCTTCCGGGTGGTACTGCACCGAAATCACCGGCAACGTTCGATGGCGCATTCCTTCAACGCACTGATCGTTAAGATTGATGTGCGTGACCTCGACATCCGGGGGAAGACTTTCCGCGTTCACTGCGAATCCGTGGTTGTGTGACGTGATCTCCACGCCCTTCCCCGACACTTCCTTCACCGGCTGATTACCGCCGCGATGTCCAAACACGAGCTTGAAAGTCGAGCCGCCAAAAGCGCGTCCGAGTAGCTGGTGTCCGAAACAGATCCCAAACATCGGCACGTGCGCTTGCAACAGTGCGCGAATCTCTTCGACTTCCTTGTTCATCGACGCGGGATCGCCTGGTCCATTCGACAGGAAAATCCCGTCGGGCTTGAGTGCGAGCACATCGGCGGCCGGCGTCGAAGCGGGCACGACGGTCGTGCGAACGCCGAGTTCGGCGAGTTCGCGCAGCGAATTGCGTTTCACGCCGAAGTCGTAACAGACCACATGAAAACGTTCTTCACCGTTGGCGGGAAACTCGTAAGGCTCTTTGGTTGTGACCACGCTCGCCAGTTCGCGATTCTCCATCGGCAGCGACTGGCGTGCCTTTTCCACCACGCTCGCTTCGTCGAGATCCGTCGTTGATAGACAAGCGCGCATCGCGCCCTTGTCGCGAATGTGACGCACGAGAGCGCGCGTGTCGATACCTTCGATCGCGACGATGTTCCAGCGTTTCAAATACGACTCGAGACTCTCTTCGGCGCGCCAGTTGGAAGTGATCCGGCTCGCTTCACGCACCACAAAACCCTCGACCCACGGGCGCGAAGATTCAGCGTCTTCCTCGTTGACGCCGTAATTGCCGATGAGTGGGTAGGTCATGCAGACGATCTGTCCGGCGTAGGACGGATCGGTCAGGACTTCCTGATAACCGGTCATCGACGTGTTGAAAACTATTTCGCCGCACGATTCGCCTTCGGCGCCCCACGATGTGCCGCGAAAGGTGCGTCCGTCTTCGAGTGCTAAGAGGGCAGGTTTATTAGTGAGCATGATAGGTCCTGTAGGACCAATAGGACTTATAAGACCTATTGACTTCCTTTGATGAATTGCTGTGCTTCATTCAACCACCGCTTGCTCGCGCGATATTTGTACGCCGGGGCGGTTTTCACGGCCTCGATACAGGCTTGCATGAGGTTGGTCGCTTCGCGTTTGTGACCGAGACCGGCGTGAGCGCGGCCCATTAAATATAACCCTTCCGGATCTGAAGGGCGATGTTCGAGAAACTGCTCCAACGCGTTTCGCGCATCTTCAAACTGCCCCGCCGCGATGTACGTCGCCGCCACTTCGCGCCAGATCTCGTACTGCGAGTGTGCGGGATCGCGCGTCACGACGTGCTCGAAATTCTGAATCGCTTCGGCGTAACGTTTCTGTTGCCGCGCTATGCGGCCCAGTTGATAACTCGCGTCGATCTCGCCATCGTCGATCTGAAGTGCGCGTTCGAAACGTTCGCGCGCCTGATCGAGTTCGCCGCGGCTCTGGTGAATCAAGCCGAGATTGTAATGAGCGGAAGCGTCCGCCGGATTCAGTGTCGCCGATTCGAGATTCTGTTTGAACGCTGCCTTCGCGCGTTGCGTGCCCATGATCTCCTGGAAGTAACCACGCAACAACACGAACACAAGTATCAGCAGGAACGGCCAACCGCGCAGCAATGAGAAAAGCAAACCGACAACCGGAATCGCAAAATACGACCCGACTGCCGAAAGTACCGAGATGGAAAACGCGCGCACCGCGGAAGTGCGAAACACATCCTTCACGCCGACGACGGTTCCAATCGCAAACACAATCAGCTTCGGCATCCGAAACAAACCCAGCGTCAGTTCCACGGGATCGTTTAACTGTTGCGCGGCCTGGCGAAATTGATCGGTGTCGGGGAGCATCGCGCGCGTTTGATCCGCGTTCTGGATCATAAGCGCGATTTGTTGAGCTTGAATCCCGCTATAGTGAAGCGCTACCGCGATCACGATCGCGATCACGTTGGCAGTAGTCAGCACGTAAAACATCGTCGTCGCGACCGGGGCGTACTCCTGCGTGAGCACGACACGAAAACTGCCACGGCGCTCTAAAGAGTTCGCGACCAGCGTGAGCACCGGCACTATGACGATTGCCAATAACGCCACGATCTGCGCGGCTTCGAACACATCAAGCATTACCCTGCCGCGGAGACTCAGGCCGGTAAACTTATCCGTGACGATGCTATAGGCTAGCTGCGCGAGGAAAGCGACGAGCGCGACTGGCGCCAGCGAGTGGTCGCGGATCTCACGCATCCCGCGCACGGGGGCGTAAAAGATCATGAGCAGGAGCCGCAGCCAGTTAGTCATATATTAAGACGATGTTCAGGGCCGTTGCGGTATTTCTTCTTCCGCCGGTGTGTCCTGAAATTCCGGTGTGTAGTTAGGCACCGACGCTGGACCCGTGGGCGCGAGATCCTCGTGGTGAATCACGCTCGCGGCCGCCAGCGGCCAGTAGCGAAAGAGCGCTTTGCCGTAAATGTATTTCTTGGGCACCAAGCCCCAGAAGCGCGAATCGCTTGAATTATCGCGATTGTCGCCCATCACGAAGTAGTAATTCGGCTTGACGTAAGTCGCTGCCAAACTGCGATGCGAGACGTTAAGACGTTGATCGAGATAACGCTCCTCGACGTCGCGCCCATTCACGCGCACCACGCCTTCGTGTACCTCAATCGTGTCGCCTGGTAGGCCGATCACGCGTTTGATGTAACTCTTCGAAGGATCTTCGGGATACCAGAACACGACGATGTCCCCGCGATCGACTTTTGGCGCCCAGCGAAACTCGTCGTAGTAGATCAACTTGTTGACGAAGATACGTTCGCCGTCGTGCAGTCGAGGCAGCATTGAAGTGCCTTCTACTTTCACCGGTTGCACGATGAAGACGACCACCAGCGCCGCGATCATCAGTGCGAAGATCAGGTCGCGCAGCAGCAGACGCGCTTCCGACCACAGGTCGTTGCGCTGCGCCTGTTCCGGCTTGTGAACCTGAATGTCTTTGTCGTCGTCGACGTGTACGCCACCGAACGGCGGCGGACGGCGTTTACTTATTCCGAACATAGCCACGCAAAACTTAGCTTTCGCTCTCGCGGTTGTCAAACTAGTATTCAGGTACTGCGGGCGGCTTGCCCGCAACTCATGGCGGCGCACAGTTTGGCCCTTTGCCGGGGGAGCCGCCCGCGGTCCGCTATGTAAGAAGGTTTCCTTGACAGGCTTTACTCGCGCTCTCTATCATCTTCGCCTGCATTTGCAGCCCAGCATCCGGCCCAAGTCTCCGGGAGAGGCGTCGGACCAGAAGAGAGGCTTTCAGGTGATCAAGCTCGATATTATCAATCGCGTGGCCGACAAAACGGGCGTGCCGAAGATGAAGGCCGAACAAGCCGTTGAGGCGCTCTTTCATTCGATGAAAGAGGCGTTGACCAGAGGCGAGCGCATCGAGCTGCGCGGCTTTGGCGTGTTTGTAGTGAAACCGCGCAAGCGTGGTGTCGGCAGAAATCCGCGCACTGGCGAGGAGGTGGCGATTCCGTCGGGCAAGACGATTCGCTTCAAACCCGGTAAAGAGCTTCAAGCTCACGACGATGGTGAAACCATGGTTGAGGACGACGACGCCGGTGACGACGACGAGTTTTAGTGTTGTTTTTTAGTTTTGGGTTGAGTTCAAAGGCTAGAGATGGAAATGCGAGAGCATCCAGACTCTGGCCTTTAGGCTTCTAAGGCCACGAAGAAGTACAAGAATGTGTTCGGAAGAATTTTTTGAGGCTTCTTTGGTGGGCTTCTTTTTGGCAGAACGCGTTTATGGCTGAATCGTTTCGAGCAGTGCCGCAGGGGTTTGAATTGCCGCGGAGCCGCGGTTGGTTGTCGATCTCCGCGCGCGAGTGGCGCATACACGGCGTGCTGTTCCTGCTCACGATTGTCACCACGATGCTAGCGGGAATGTTGCTGGTCGCAGCGTCTGAGCTGCCCGTGTACGAGCCGCCGTTGTCGAGTCCGCTGGATTATCTGCTCTACATTCCGCTTGGTTACGCTCACACGATTCTCGACGTGATCAGGTTGGGTTTGGCGCAGCCGCACGTGTTTGCGCAGGGCGCGACGTTCTCCGCGTCGTTGCTGGCGATTTTGTTCTCGCACGAGATGGGTCACTACCTCGCGTGCCGTTATTACAAAGTGAACGCGACGCTGCCGTTTTTCATTCCGGCGCCGCCGATCTTTTTGGCGGGAACGTTTGGGGCGTTTATCAAGATTCGTTCGCCGATACCGTCGCGCCGGGCACTGTTTGATGTTGGGCTTGCTGGACCGTTGGCGGGGTTTGTGGTGGCAGTGCCGTTGGCTGTGATCGGTGTGTTGTCGATGGGACCGCCTCAGCCGCCGCCCGCGGATGGCGCGATTTTCTTCAACGATCCGCTGCTGTTTCGATTGGTAGCGAAATTGATCGGCGTGCCGCTCGACCCGAACGCGTTACCGAATCCGTACTACATGGCGGCGTGGATTGGTTTGTTGGTGACGAGTTTGAATTTGATGCCGGTGGGCCAACTCGACGGCGGTCACGGAACGTTTGCGCTCTTTGGAGCACGCGCGCACCGTGTGATCGCTCGGGTCGCCTTTGTTTCAACCGCCGCGCTCGCGATCCTGGGTTTCTATTGGCACCACAGTCCGAGCGGCTTTCTCTACACGGTTCTTTTAGCCGTCATGCTGCGCGTCCCCCACCCCGCGCCCGCAGTGATGGAACCCCTCGGCGCAAAACGCATCCTAATCGCCATCCTAACCCTCGTGGTCTTCATCCTCTGCTTCTGGCCGTTTCCGATCACGATCACCTAGTGCCCAAAACACTGGCCAGGTGAGCGACTGGTATCTCTTCAACCCGTTCGAAAGGCTTCGCACCGGTTGCGATGTCGTGGACCGCGTGGAGAATTTCGGCGCTGTAGTAGCGAATACCGCAGGTGTCACAAACCCCTACTACAATTCCTTCCAGAATGATAAATCCCTTCTTGTGCTTGAAAGCTTCGCGGGCAACTTTCTTGGACCGAACAGTGCCTTTGCAATGCTCACACTGATAGCCGTAAGGACCTTGTTTAGTGCGCTTCGTGGATTTCATAAACAGTAATAATCAAAAAGAGGTTTGAGTGGAATCGTCCGACGATACCGATTAGCTTTTCACCGTCCAACGCAAAACCTTCAATTGTGTATTTTGGACCTAATGGCTCACGCCTATTAGTTCGCACAACCCGGCCGTTCAATACGACTTCTTCGATGTCGAGTATATCAAGATCGTCCTCCGCCATTTCTTCATTGGCGTGAACGGTCATGTCGTATTCGTGTAGACGGATCTTCTCTCTAATACGGTCAATAAGTCGGTGAGGCACGCCGCGAGTCTAGCAAACTTGTCAAGCCTACTCCTCAATTCGCTGCCGCCGCGGGTAACAGGCCCTTGATCTCGCGGACGACGCGGGTGACTTCGTCCTGGTTCGCGAGGGCGATCATGAAGAATTTGTACCCCTGGTGGAAGCAGATGACGCCGTTCGCGAAGAGCCAAATGCCATCGAGAAACGGGTTGCCACCGAGTAACCAACTGATCGGCGCGCCGACGATTGGACCAGGCTGGAAAATCTGCGCCCACATCGCCGCGCCTGCGGCGCAACTAAACGCACCCAACAACGGCGCGCCGACGTACTTCGCGATGTTGCGTTCGAACTCAACACGTTGGCGCTCGGCTTCATCCAGTTCGCCACGTCCCATCAGTTCTTCGCGTTTCTTCAAATACCCATCAAACTTTTCACCAGCTTTACGCAAACCATAAACAGGCAGCGCCGAGTGCGTCAGCCAGTGGGGGTGCGCACCCAACAACACCGCGTCCAAACCGGGAAACGCCGCTCCGGCCCTGATCCCCAACACCAACGAAACTGAAACCACCGCCGCCTTGCCTGGATTCTCTTTGATCCAGTCACGCGCCTTCAGCACGCCGGCGGTAGCAGCCGTCGAAGCCCGCGTGAGCCGGGCGCTCGTGTCGTAAACCTGTGAAGCACGATCGTAATAAGTCTTCGCTTCCCCAAAAACCTCACCGGCTTTCTTTCCCGCATCACTCGCAACGTCGCGCGCAACCTTGCTGGCTTTCTTCATTCCATCCGCCGCACGCCGCGCGGTCTCGTTCATGTCTTCATCGTCAGTGATCCGTTCAGCTTCAGCGCGCAAACGTTCGGCGCCATTCGCCATCGTCTCCGCGCCACGACGCGCGGCTTCACCCGCCGCCCGCGCACTCTCGCCAACCAGATCGGAAATGGCAAACTTCTCGTCCAGCTCGCGCGCCTTTTTGCGCGCCGCCTGCTGCCATTCATCCAACTTTTCCTTGTAATCAGCCATGCCTATCCTCTCGAAGCCAGCCCTAAATTCCCATCGCCCTGTACGTCTGGCGCCGCCACCGAGTTCGACCGCATGCCCGGCGTTCCCACCACGCGATCGCGGCCCGACCGCTTAGCTTCATACAAGGCTACATCCGCTGCCTTTAGGATGTCAGGAACAGTTTGCGCGTCGATCGGACATTCCGCAACCCCAAAACTCGCCGTGATTTGACAGGACGACGTAAGCTCCAGCGCCTTGATCGCCAACCGCAAACGTTCAGCGACTTCGATGGCGCCCTGCTGATTGGTTTCGACCAGCAACACCGCAAACTCTTCACCGCCAATCCGCGCAGCCAGATCGATGCCACGCGTGCCTTCGCGCAACACCTTGCCAATGCGGCGAATCGCATCGTCACCCGCGTCGTGGCCAAAACTGTCGTTAAGATTCTTGAAATTGTCGATGTCTATCATCAGACAACTGAACGGATGACCAAATCGCAGAGTGCGACTGACTTCGCGCTCGAGCTGGCGTTCGAACCTTCTGCGGTTCGCCAGTCCGGTCAGGTGATCGGTAAAAGCGGCTTCTTCGCATACATCGAGGTATGCCTTGAATTCGAGCAGTGTCCGCGTGCGCGCGAGCAGCAGATCGAGGTCTGTCGGGTCGGTAATGTAGCCCAACGCTCCGACTTCCGAAGCCCGGCGCGTGTCTTCCGCGCGCTTGCTCGCGGCGGTTTGCATGATTACCGGGATGAAGCGCGTGGCGGGGTTGGCCCGTATCCGTTGGGCCAGTTCGTAGCCATTCATTCGCGGCATCATCACGTCCGTAATCACCAGATCGGGCTGGTACGACTCGATTGCGGCTAAGGCTTCGTCGCCGTCCATGGCCGTGGTTACGCGGTAACCAGCAAGGCTAAGTGCTGCTTCCAGAAGGCTAAGTTTATCGGGACTATCGTCAACGATGAGTATGTTTGCTTTTGGCTCCATAAATTGAAAAAAGTTGGACCGTTATTGCTCTTGCGCGGCTATGAGCTTCATGCTACAGTGCCGCAACTCGGTAACCGTTTCGCGCCGGTACTCGCCCAAGCATCGTCAAAAGATTCAAAGTCGAGAGAGTACACAAGCCCGGGGGTCGCGGGTTTCCTTACATGCGTAGAAACTAACCCGCACAGGACCACTTTGAGTAAACGCAACCACGCTGCCAAAGGCGATTCAATTTAACTCGACGCACCGAAGGACTTGCAGATGAATGCCCTGCTTGAACACAAGCGCGCCAGAGACTTAACCGCCGAAGATCGCGCTGACATAATTCGTCGCCTGGAATTTGGTTCATCGTTAGCCGAAGACCTCGTAATGGATTTAGCTCGTAGTTCAGTTGTCCTGGATTTCCGCCGCCGCCGCTTTGTTTACCGTGCCGGCGAACCAGCCGACTGTCTGTATGCAATTATTCATGGCCGTGTAAAACTCTGTCGTATCGAAAGTGATTCAGGGCGCGAAGCTGTAATAGACATCCTTCCAGAAGGATCGCTGTTTGGCGAGTCAGCTCTCTATTCTGCTGCGGGGCAACGTGCAAATTCGGCAATCGCCTACGAAAATTCAAGGCTCCTCCGAATTCAGGTCGGGGATTTCAAACGGGGGATGGCTGAGGATGACCGGCTTCATGATTACACTTTCCGCCTGATCGGTCAACGACTTGATCACGCCGAGCGACGCCTGGCGGACTTCGCACTCAACGCCATCCCGGCCCGGTTGGACCGTTTACTTGAGGATTTTTCAGTGCGTTACGGCGTTTCCGAACCCGAAGGCGTGCTGATCGATATTCCTCTGCCTCACCGCGAGATCGCTTCGATCGTAGGCTCCACCCGCGAGAGTGTTACTGTCCGCTTGAACGCCATGCGCCGCGAAGGTACGATCGCATTCGTCCGAAGACGAATACTGATCAAACGACCGGCATCGCTGTAAGCTGCGTCGGCGGGGTGTGTTTCGAGATTCATGAAGTGTCCAACCTGCGGTAAACCAGCCGAGTGGAAAGATAATCCCTTTCGTCCATTCTGTTCTGAACGCTGCCAACTCGTCGACCTCGGCCGCTGGGTCGAAGGTGAATATCGAGTGCCCGGCGAACCCGTGCCCAGCGAACACGAACACAACGATCGGCCCGTAAACGAAGACGACTTGGAGAAAGATGTTTAGAACACTTAAGCCACAGATTTTTCTGTTGGCCATTCTGATCTGTGGTTTTGCGGCCTGTAACAGTTACGATCCGCCGAGCCGTGTACCATCCAAGCCGCCAGCGACTTCAAGTGGTCCACCGAGCACGGCGCTGCCGATGCCGCCTGTGAATGGCGCGTCGATCAATAATCTCGGCTGGAACGCAGACGGCGGTAAGCGAAACGTCTTTGGCGATTTCAAAGGCAAGGTCGTGGTACTGGATTTCTATGCGACGTGGTGCGAACCGTGCCGCCGCAGTATTCCGCATTTGATCGGTTTGCAAAACGAGTATGCCGCACAGGGATTGGAAGTGATCGGGCTAAACGTTGGTGGTCCAGACGACACACCGAAAGTCCCGGCCTTCGCAAAGGAGTTTGGTATTCAGTACACGCTCGCGGTTCCTGACGACGAATTAGTAACGTTTCTACTAGGCGAAAACGACGCCATTCCGCAAACGTTCGTTTTCGATCGCCAGGGCCAACTCGCCGAACGTCTGATTGGCTTTGGACCAAACGCCGCCGATCGAATCGATAGCGCTGTCGAAGCAGCACTGAAAACTCCGGCTCAGTGAACATCAACCAGCAGGTTTGAATTTTGAGAAAAGCAAAGATACTGATTACGCTTGGTCCAACTTCCCGTGAGCCGGAAGTAGTTGAAAAACTAATCGCAGCAGGCGCCAACGGCATGCGCATGAACATGTCGCACGGCACGCACGAGGAAAAGGCGGAAGACATCGCACGTGCGCGCGCCGCCGCTGAGAAACTCGGCCGGCCGATCGCGATCCTCGTCGATCTGTCAGGTCCGAAGATCCGCACGCGGCGACTGAAAGATGGTCAGCCCGTTCAACTCAATGCCGGATCGCTCTTCATACTGACAACCGAAGACATTCTCGGCGACGAAAAGCGTGTCGCGACAACCTTTCTTGACCTGCCGCGCGTGGTCCAACCCGGCACTCGACTGCTTCTCGACGACGGCGCGCTCTCGCTCGCCGTCGAAAGCACCACAGATACCGACGTGATCTGTAGAGTGATCGATGGCGGCCTGCTCGGGGAAAGAAAGGGAATAAATCTACCGGGCGTTGCACTGCCGATCGATTCGTTAACTGAAAAAGATGTCGAGGATCTGAAGTGGGCAGTTGGTCAGGATGCCGACTACATCGCGCTCTCGTTTGTGCGCCGCGCGAGCGACTGCGAACGCGCGAAACAACTCATTAGTGAAGCCGGTGGGCGCGCGCCGTTGATTGCAAAGATTGAAAAGGCCGAAGCGATCGATCATCTCGACGAGATCATTGCGGCGTCGGATGGCGTGATGGTCGCGCGCGGCGATCTCGGCGTGGAAACGAGCGTCGAGTTAGTGCCGGTCTATCAAAAACGAATCATCGAGCGTGCAATCCAGGCGGACAAGATGGTCATCACTGCGACGCAGATGATGCAGTCGATGGTCAGCAATCCACGTCCGACTCGCGCGGAGGCTTCGGACGTCGCGAACGCCGTGTGGGACGGAACTGATTGCCTGATGCTCTCCAACGAAACTGCAACCGGCGCGTATCCGATCGCCGCGGTGGCCACAATGGCGCGCATTATCGAATCCGCCGAGACAGGCAGGGAAACACGTGACGAACGGCTCGCGAGATCGACTGGCCGGCAATCAGGACGCGTGAGTCGCGCGTTGTCCGAGGCCGCGGCTTTTGCGTCGGAAGAAATGGGAACGACAGTGACCGCGGTGTTTACTGATTCGGGTTTGATGGCCCGCAGGCTTTCGTCACTGCGTCACGATCAACGCATCATTGCGCTGACGCACCGGCCGGAAGTTTTGTGTGAGTTGTCGCTGATCTGGGCCGTCGAACCTTTGCTGATCACGAAAGCAGATTCAACGGAAGAGATGTTGAAGGTTGGTGAAAAGGCTTTGCTGGATGCGGGTGTGGTCGATAAAGGTGAGACGATTGTGATCATGGCCGGCCGGCTTTCAGGACTGGGTCTTTCGAGTTCCGTATCGATCTTCACTGTTGGCGGTAGTCTTGGTCCAACAAGACAGTGATTCCGCGGCTTAATATTTCGGCTGGTGAGTTGTTTGAACTCATCAGGCCGTTAATGCTGGTAGTCGCCGCGTTAGTTTCTACTTGGGTTCTCTATTCCGCTCGCAAACGATTCCCGCTTTATGTCGCATTCGCATGGGCGCTGGGCGTCCTGTTTCTACCGCTCGTTGTGCTGCCCGTGTATCTGGTTGTGATCCTGCTTTGGCGGCGACCGATCCATTCGCCTCGGCGGCCAGTGTTTTTGCCACTCACGTATGGCTTAGTCGTTACGCTCTCAATCGCCGGCTACTTTTATTTCGACAGCCGCACCGTAGACGCGCATCTTGCTCGTGCCGCACGGGCAAAGCTTGTTGATGACTATGAAACATCGATCGGCGAGTATCGACGAGCACTGGCACTCGAAGACGATCCGCACACGCGCAAGTTACTCGGGATTGAATTGGCGAATGCTAGTCGATTGAACGAGGCGGCAGCGGAGTTTAAGTTGGCGGGGCAGGGCGGCGAGCCCATTTCATGCAACGAAGTTGATGCGAGATGTAAGGTTGCGCTGGAAAGAATTAGTGGGTTGAGCCGGTAGCCACAAAGAGGCACAAGAAGCACAAAAGGCACAAGACGATAAAAGTAAGGTGTGTTTACCTGACTAAATTCTTCTTGTGCCTTTTGTGCTTCTTGTGCCTCTTTGTGGCCTCAGTCGGCGCCGATCATCTCGCCGACGCGTTTTCCATTCTTCTGTTCCTGCGCGATTTGAGCGGGCGTCTTTTGCGGGTCGCGCCAGTTGTCGAGAATGCCGACCTGGTGAACGCACTGCAACGTACACGTCGGAGCGCACCATTTCTCGGTCTTATATTCCCGATCGAAATCTTCCATCGTGTACTGCTCGAGCGGAATTCCGGGATAGCCGCGTTGCTGCGAGCACCAGTGGACCTTGCCGTCTTCGCAGATGTAGAGATAACGCGCGCCTGCGCGGCAACGCCAGTTGTAAGGCTTGCCTTCGGCGATGCTGTCCTGAAACCAATTCAAACGGGCATGATCCTTGTTGCCCATTTTCTTCACTTCCTGAAAGATATCTTTCTCTTTCTTCGAGAGCGGCTTCAGTGTGCCGTCGCCATCGTGAATCACACCGACGGTAGTTGAGAAACCGAGTTCCACTGCGCGGCGCGCGACAGTCAAAGCGTCTTCAGGATTCTTGATTCCGCCGCCGATCACGGAATTGATGTTCACGTGAAAGTCAGCGTGCTCGGAAAGGAAACGCAGCTTCTTGTCGAGCACGCGCAAACTCTTGCGCGAGACTTCGTCGGGCTCGACGTTGTCGATACTGATCTGTAGATACTCGAGTCCGGCTTTGTTGAGACGTTTGATACGTTCGGGAGTGAAGTAGTAACCGTTGGAGATCAATCCGGCGATCATTCCGCGATGGCGGATGTGGTGGATGATCTGATCGAGCTCCGGGTGCATCATCGGTTCGCCGCCGGAGATCGTCACGATCGACGTTCCCAGATCCGCGAGCTTATCGAGACGGCTCTTCACGATCTCGAGATCGACCGGTTTCGACGTGCGATCGTATTCGTTGCAGTAGCCACACGCCAGATTGCAGCGGCGCATCGGGATCAAATGGGCCAGAACGGGATGACGGCTGGATAACAACGCTCGGCTGATAAAGCTTGCCTCACGCATCTTTCTCTTTAGAAACGTTGTCTTCTTCATTTAGTCGACGCGAGAATAAGAAACCAAACCACAGAACGCAAGCAGAGTGGTCCTAGTAAGTTTTTCGCCACAGACCTACACGGATGAACACTGACCTCTACCAAAGGAAAAGGGGCTCCGTTTTTGACAGAGCCCCTTTCAGGCTTTAGTTTCGGTAATCGTCGTTAACTCTTGACGATCTTGACGTTTGAATCGAGCTTGATGTCAAAGTCGCTGGGATTAATCTTTTGATTCTTCTCCAGACCCGTCAAGCGCACGGTCGTCGAATCGTCGTTCTTCTCAACAATCTTGGTTTGGACCGGCATACCGGAGTTATCGATCCAGACTTCCGCGTATTTGTAACCGGCGTTGCCTTTCGGCACCAGTGTCAGGTGAATCGTGCTCACGCCACCCCACAAAGTCTCTTCGCGAACGTCTTTCACCGGCTGAAAGCGAGCTTCGAGCTGCTGGCGCGACATGTTCATCATGTCCAGCATGCCGTTAGCTTTGTTCTGCGATCCAGCACGGCGCGCATCACCCGTGTAAGCAACTCCCAACGCAGGGCGCAAAATCGTGTACTTATTGTTGCTCACTGCAAACACTTCGCGGCGTGGACTGCTCCAGTCAATACGCACCGCAGCTTGCCGTCCACCGGTCGGCATGTAGATCACAACGCCGTTATATTTATCTTCAACGCCGAGCTGCGAATTGTACTTAACCATGCTGATACCGGCCTTGAGAGTCTTCAGCGTCGCGCGATTCTTCTCCATCCGGCTCAGAACTGAACTGACGAGGCCGGCTCCCTGGCCATTGGTTGGGGCCGGGAACACAAATACCATTGCGGAAATTATGAAAGCTATCATCAAGCCCGCGGGAATCAATCTCTTCATACTAGCTCCTTACCTCATTCTCCTTTCCCTCGGAACGGCAAAAAACCTCGCAATTATAGGGAAAGGTCACCGTATGTCAACCTCGAAACTGCGTGTACGACCATCGGGGTCGACTACTTTTCGAACAGCTATGACCTCCACTTTCGCTTGCCCCGTAAGGGCCTTCACGTGCTGTTCGATTTGACCCTTATCTGCTTCGCTACCAACAACTTCCGGACTCAATACCAGGGTTCTGGCAACGGGGCTTTGATGCACCGTATTTAGAGCCCGTTCGCTACTCGCAAACCAGCTTTTTGGTGTCAAAAAAATGAATATCAAAATGACCACACACAGAAGATCCCATTGCCAGGTGTTTCTCGCGTAGTTCCAGAAGAAGATCTTCTTTAGTGTGGAAATCACGTTCTCAAGCTTGCAAGTATGCAGCCACGAGGTGCGCGGCTGGCGAGTCGATAGAGTTTAACACATTACAACCGGACTGAAGGCGCGTTTTCGACAATGTGACCGTCGCGCATCTGCACGATCCGTTTGCACATCGCCGCAGCTTCGGGGTTGTGAGTGATCATTACGATGGTTTGATTGAAACGATAATTCAGTTCCTGAAACATATTCAGAACGAGCGCCGAGTTTTCCGAATCGAGATTACCCGTCGGCTCGTCCGCCAACACGATCGCCGGCCGCGTCACTACCGCGCGCGCGAGCGCGACTCGCTGCTGTTCACCACCGGATAATTCGAGCGGTTTGTGGTGCAGCTTGCCCTCTAATCCTAACAACCTGAGCACCTCGCGACGGCGCTCCGGATCGCCACCACCGTTGCCATGAATTCGCTCCGCCAGTCGGAGATTTCCTTCAGCCGTTAAAGTCGGAAACAGGTTGAATCTTTGAAAGACAAAGCCGATCTTTTTGCGCCGCACGGCGGTGCGTTTCGCGTCGGACGCCGCGGTGATGTCGTCGCCGTCGATGACGATGCGTCCCGACGTCGGCGTCAACAGGCCGCCGAGCAGATGCAGCATCGTGGATTTGCCGCAACCAGACGGACCCATGATCGCGACAAACTCGCCTTCCTGCACTTCCAACGACACGCCACGCAAAGCCGGCACGTCGACTTTGCCGATGCGATAAACCTTTTCCAGATTTTCAGCTTGTAGAATCGTTCTCATCGACTACTGATTAGCAGTAACTTTCTTGTTCTGAGCGTCAAGATCAACTTCCGGTAATTGCCACTTGTTCTCTAATACAAACGCTTTCTGAGGATACTCACGATCGAGTTCGACTGACGTTGCGTCCTGATAAGTAATGTTCAGCTTGTACTGATCCTGCGGCCGCGTAATCTCAATCTTGCTCGGCAACGATGCGGTTGTGCCACTACCAAGCGCTCGTTCATTGGCATAAGAGACGTCAGTGATGAGCGCGCCTTTGTCGTCATACGTTTGCACGCGCGCTAAACGAATCCCGCTCACACGATCGAACCAGAACCGGCGCGTGAGTTTCGCTTCATTACCTTGCGGCTGCGAAAACTCTTCGAGCAGATAGTAACCGCGCATCACGCGATCGCCTTTTTTCGCCTGGCGTCGCGAGTCGGCTTCTTCCTGGAAAAACTGGCTCTGCACGTAGATCAAACCGTTATTCGGTTCGATTGGACGAATCATGAACGCGTCCGTCAGGTGTTGCGGCCGCAGGTTCGAAAGCGCGCTGACGGTTTGTTTTTCGGTCTTCTGTTGATCGTTAGCGCTGTGATTCGCGTCGGTGTCGAGTTTTGCGTAGACCGCGCTGTTCGTACCTTTCACGAAGCGCTTGTACTTCTCGTCACCTTTTAATACTGCCACTCTGAAGTGCTCGCCGTCCGAGGCCATCTGAGCGATGTCGACAAAAGTGAACTGAATCACCAGATAAATCTGGCCGGGTCGTTGCAACGTGATCGTGCCGTCAACTAATCGGTACTGATCGGCAATGCCCGATGAAGCAAATGAAGTATCCTCAAACTGAATATCAACCTTACCGTGTATGGACTTAACGGTGGATAGACGATTCACTTCCTGCACCAGACGATCCTTACTAGCATCAGCTAACGGGGTCAGAAGTTGAGGAACGGTAATCTTCCTTTTTGCACCAAACAGACCGCAACCAGAGTTCAACAGCACGATCGAAGCGACGAATACCGGGAGTAGCAAACGGGTTAGTCGGACTCTGGACGGGTTGAAGTGTTTGCGCATCAAGCTGCCAATCATACGTCAAATATTACAGAATCGCGAAATAAGTCGAATGGGACTTAGAGGCCCGTATATGAGCTATTTTCTTTCAATTCAACAGCAGCGGTTCTTTCCCAAATTTGCCCCGCAGGCCATTGATCGTGTTCACGATGCTTGGTCGACTCAACAACTTCTGTTCCAGTCGATGCTTGCCGGGGAAGTCGAGCAGCATAATCCCGAGCAAAATGGTCAAAAGGCCCTGACCGGGAACGCCGGGCAGCGACAGCACGACCCCGAGCGCGACCAGCAACACGCCGCCGATGTTTTTGCCGATCATCGCCGCCACTCGCAACGCCGGATTAGCACCTTCCATGAACTTTCGCTTGCGCGACTTGGCGAAGTGATCCGCGGGAAGTTTGACGAGAATTAAGGAAACGATGGCCAGATTGATAAGAAACGACGCCACAAAGAGCGCCGCACCGATCAATATGCTGCTCCAGGTAATCGCGAATGTCAGGTCAGGCATCGGGCGCGAGAGTTAAGAAGTGATTTGAGTAAGTCGTCAACGATCTGTTTGGCTGGGCCTTCGAGTTGAAGCTGTGGATTCTCGGCGACTTCCCAGAATTCGTCGAGACCACGCCCGCCGGCGCGTTCGAGTGCGAGTGCTTGAACGAGTAAGTCGATCACGTCAGCGGCTTTAACGAGCCGGGCTTCGAGAGTGTTCCGCTCTTCATACTCGTGATAAAGATTCGTGTAGACCTCGTGGTTGTTCGTCAGATCACGAAAGGCCGCGGTCTCAGCGTGCTTTCTGGCTTCAGCGCCAAAGTACATCGTGGCCGTGCGCGGCATATCGCCGACGCGCGCTTCGGCCCAATCGTGCAACAACGAGATGCGCAGGATCTTTTCAACGTTAACCGCGACGCCTTGCGCGATCAGTTCGTCCGCGAGCAACATCGCCGTAACGCTCACGCCAAACGAATGAGCGGCCACGGATTCGGTCCCGTTAGGAAAACCGCGCAACACCCAGCCAGTG
>DATELP010000273.1:0-12273 GCA_035276425.1 Pyrinomonadaceae bacterium | reverse complement strand
GCTGGGTCGCCGGCTCGATGGGCCCCGGCAGAAAACTCCCCACGCTCGGCCACATCACCTTCAGAGATCTGCGCGATGCTTACGCGGTCCAGACCCGCGGCCTGCTCGACGGCGGCGTCGATCTGCTGATCGTCGAGACCTGCCAGGATCTGCTGCAAACCAAGGCCGCGTTGGGTGCGATCTTTTCGGTGTTTGAAGAGAAACGCATGCGCGTTCCGGTGATCGCGCAAGTCACGATCGAAACGTTCGGCACGATGCTCAACGGCACGGAGATCTCTGCTGCGTTAACGGCTCTCGCGCCGTTTCCGATCGACGTTATCGGAATGAACTGCGGCACCGGTCCAAAGCATATGACCGAGAGCATCAGGTATCTGTGCGAGAACGCACCGCTGCCGGTTTCAGTGCTGCCAAACGCGGGTTTGCCTTCAGTGGTCGAAGGCAAGATGCACTACGACGAAACGCCGGACAGTTTCACGGCCCAGTTACTTCACTTCGCCAGCGACTTCGGCGTCAACATCGTCGGTGGTTGTTGCGGTACGACGCCCGAGCACTTGCGCAAGGTCGTCGAAACGATGCAAAGCATCACGCCGAAACAACGCGACGCCAAACTCGTCGCCGCCGCGTCGTCGATCTACATTCAACAGCCTTACGTGCAGGACGCGTCGTTTCTGATCATCGGCGAACGCGTGAATGCGAGTGGTTCGAAGAAGATGCGCGACCTGTTGAACGCCGCCGACTGGGACGGCCTCGTCGCGCTCGGCAAGGAACAGGAACGCGAAGGCGCGCATATTCTCGACGTCAACGTCGATTTCGTCGGCCGCGACGGCGAAGCCGACATGCACGAGCTCGCGTCGCGTTTGGTGACGAATGTCAAAATCCCGTTGATGTTTGACTCGACCGAGTGGCAGAAGATGGAAGCCGGACTGCAACACGCGGGCGGCAAGTCGATTCTGAATTCGACTAACTACGAAGACGGCGTGCCTCGTTTTCTGAAAGTGATCGATCTAGCGAAGACGTACGGCGCGAGCGTCGTGATCGGAACGATCGATGAAGAGGGAATGGCGCGCACTGCCGAAGGCAAGTTCAAGATCGCGAAGCGTGCTTACGACCAGGCGACACAGGAAGCCGGTCTGCCGGCGTCAGACATCTTTTTCGATCCGCTCGCGTTGCCGATCTCAACCGGCATCGAAGAAGACCGTCGCAACGCGCTCGAAACCATCGAAGGGATCAAACGCATCAAGCGCGAACTGCCCGGTGCGTACACGCTGCTTGGCGTGTCGAACATTTCGTTTGGTTTGAGTCCCGCATCGCGCGTTGTGCTCAATTCCGTGTTTCTGCATGATGCTGTCGAAGCCGGACTCGACGCCGCGATCGTCAACGCCAGCAAGATCGAGCCGTTGAATCGCATCGGCGAAAAAGAAATTCAGGTCGCGCGCGAGTTGATCTACGACCAGCGCCGGTTTGAAAACGATGTTTGCGTTTACGATCCGCTGACTGAGTTCACCAAGCTCTTCGAAGGCGTTAAGTCGAAGACGACGAAAAAGGCGAGCAAGGGCGACACCGTCGAGGAGCGTCTCAAGAATCACATCATCGACGGCGAGAAGATCGGTCTTGAAGACGAGCTCAAAGTCGCACTCGAAACGCATCCGGCGCTCGACATCATCAACAACATTCTGCTCGACGGCATGAAGGTCGTCGGCGATCTGTTTGGCAGCGGCCAGATGCAGTTGCCGTTCGTGTTGCAGTCGGCGGAAGCGATGAAGTCTGCGGTGCGTTTTCTCGAACCGTTCATGGAGAAGAAGGGCGGCGCGACGGCGAAAGGCACGATGGTGCTGGCGACGGTGAAAGGCGACGTTCACGACATCGGCAAGAACCTCGTCGACATCATTCTCACGAACAACGGCTACAAGGTCCATAACCTCGGCATCAAGCAGACGATTGAAGCGATTCTTCAGGCGTCTGAAGAAACCGGCGCGGACGCGATCGGCATGAGCGGTTTGCTCGTGAAGTCGACGCTGATCATGAAAGACAACCTCGAGTTGATGAACGAACGCGGCGTGAAGGTGCCGGTGATTCTCGGTGGCGCGGCGTTGACGCGGCGTTACGTCGAGGATGATCTGAAGTCGATCTATAAAGGATCGCTGTACTATGCACACGATGCGTTTGCGGGGTTGCGCACGATGGACCAACTCGTTGGGGCCGCGGATGTTACGGACACCACGGACAATGCGGAGAAAGTTGTAGTTGAAGAGGATGTTGAGGATTTAGTCGGTGAGGAGGCGAAACTCGGAATTCGCAAACCGGCGCGACCGCGCGGTGCGGCGCCGAGTGCGAACACAACGCACACGACCCGTTCGGAAGTGAATCCTGACGTGCCGATCCCGACGGCGCCTTTCTATGGTTCGCGGGTCATTGAAGACATCTCGCTGGACGATGTTTTTGGTTTTGTTAACGAGAACGCGCTGTTCAAAGGACAGTGGCAGTTCAAACAGGGCAAGACGCCGCCGGAACAGTATCAAGCTTTGGTGCGCGACAAGGTCCGTCCGGTTTATGAAGAACTGAAAGAGCGTTCGAAGCGTGAGCAGTTGCTCGTTCCGAGGGCGGTCTATGGTTACTTCAACTGCCAATCCGCGGGAAACGATCTGATCGTTTACGACGAGAATCAACGCGAGCAGGTGCGTTTTACTTTTCCACGTCAGCCCGCGGGCAAGCATCTGTGTCTTGCCGACTTCTTCGCGTCGCAAGATTCGGGAAGAATGGACGTCGTCGCGTTTCATCTCGTGACTGTCGGGCGGCGCGCGAGCGAGTATGCACACGAGCTGTTCAAGTCAGACAACTACGCTGACTATCTCTACTTTCACGGACTGAGTGTTGAATCAGCGGAAGCACTCGCCGAGTTCTGGCACAAACGCATCCGGGAAGAACTGGGCATCGCGGGTAACGACGCGACGCAGCTTTCGCGTCTGTTCCATCAACAGTATCAGGGGTCGCGTTACAGTTTTGGATATCCGGCGTGCCCGCGGCTTGAGGATCAGGAGAAGCTCTTCACGCTGC
The DNA here is from genome assembly GCA_035276425.1 of Pyrinomonadaceae bacterium. Lineage (GTDB taxonomy): Bacteria > Acidobacteriota > Blastocatellia > Pyrinomonadales > Pyrinomonadaceae > PSRF01. The sequence goes on along the minus strand of DATELP010000273.1, from coordinate 9,219 downwards.
TCGATCCGGCGCGGATCGATGTTTCGCTGACGGAGGAGTTTCAGTTGGAGCCGGAACAATCGACTTCGGCTATTATTGTGCATCATCCGGAGGCGAAGTACTTTTCGATCGAGTAGAGCCACAAAGAGGCACAAAACTTGTGCCTCTTTGTGGCTAGAACGAACTCTTGAACGACGCCATTCCAACCAACGAAGAACTTCAGGTCCTTTCCTGGTTTGAACGGTTTGCCTATCGTCTGACGCGCCGCATGAATCGCGGCGGGTGGAAGCGGTTCTGGACGTGGTGCCAGAGCACGATGGGCGCCGGCTGGATTCATCTCTCCACTTACAACATCATGAACGTCTACGGGCTCGAGCACGTCGAGGCTGCGTCGCGCGAGCGCCCGTTATTGCTGGTGGCGAATCATCGTTCGTTCTTCGATATGTATGCCGTGTCGGCGATGCTCTTTCGCCTGACGAAGTGGCGCAAACAGCTTTTCTTTCCCGTGCGCGGAAGGTTCTTTTATCAGTCGCCGCTGGGGTTGTTCGTAAACCTGATCATGGGCTGGTGGTCGATGTATCCGCCGTTCTTCGCCACGGGCGATCATCCGCTTCCCGAGAAGCGTACGTTTGATAAGTTCTCGTTTCGACTCCTGACGGATTTGGCACGCACGGGACCGGGCAACGTCATCGGATTTCATCCCGAAGGAACACGTAACAAGAACGACGATCCGTATTCGTTTCTGCGTGCGCAACCGGGCGTCGGGAAGTTGATCCTGGAAGCGAAGCCGCAAGTGATTCCGGTGTTCATCGCAGGTTTGTGCAACGATCTACCGCGGCAGGTGGCGCGAAACTGGAACCGCGAGGAAGTCATTCGCATTCACTTTGGACCACTGATCGATCTGCGCGATTACGTTGACCGGCCCGACCGGCTGCGCACGCACAAAGAGATCGCGGACATGGTGATGGGAAAGATCGCCGAGCTCGCGGAAAACGATAAAAAACTTCATGGCTCTACCGCTGGTAATAATTAATCCATCGTCTGCAAGCGGCAGCACGGGCGATTCGTGGCCGCGCGTCGCGAGCGATCTGCGTTCGGAGTTCGGCGCGTTTCAAACTGCGTTCACGAAAGTCCGTGGTGATGCGGCGTCAATTGCGGCTGACGCGGCGCGCAAAGGAATCAAACTGATCATCGCGTGCGGTGGTGACGGAACGATCTCGGAAGTCGCGAACGGCATACTCACTTCCGGCAAAGATTCGGAACTCGGCATTTTGCCGAGTGGAACGGGCGGCGACTTTCGCCGTTCGCTGGAAATCCCGGCGAGTAGCCGCGCGGCTGCGCAAGTGCTGCGGACGGGCCGCACGCGCCGGATCGACGTTGGCCGTATTTCGTTTGTCGATCATCACGGCGCGGAAGCGATGCGTTACTTTGTGGGCGTCACGTCGTGCGGTTTGAGCACGAAAGTGATCGAGCGCGTGAAAGCCGGCGGACCTGACTGGTTACCGGCAAACACGCCTCGCTGGCTTGGCGGACGTATATCGTTCGGCGCGTCGCTGCTGCAAACTGCGATGCGCAACGAAGCCACACGCCTTTTAGTGCAGCTCGACGACGCGCACGAACGAAACGTTTTAGTCGCTACGCTCTGCATCGCCAACGCGCGTTACTTCGGCGGCGGAATGAAGATCGCGCCGGAAGCGAAACTGACTGACGGAAAGTTTGACGTCGTCGGCGTCGGCGACCTCGGGGCGATGAAGCTCTTCACGAGCGCGCCGCGAGTGTACTGGGGATCGCACCTCTCGATGCCGGAAGTTAGTCACGCGCTCGCGCGGAAGGTCACCGTTCGGCCTGCTGAACGCGGTGCGGTAGTAGATCTGGAAGTCGATGGAGAACTTCCTGGAAGACTTCCGGCGACGTTCCAGATCATTCCCGAAGCGCTGCGCGTGCGTTGTAAGTGAAGCCACGAAGAGGCAGAAAGAATTTCGCGAGAGATTTTTCTTTTCGTGCCTCACTAAAAAATTTATGATGGCCTCAGGCCATGGATGACCGACGATCTAGACCCCGGTTGAGTGTACACCTCGACGCGGTTTGGCAGGACGCCGAGGAACGACACTCGGCACGGGTTACCGATCTTTCGGAAGGCGGGTGTTACCTCGACACGGTGGGCGAGGTGATGGTTGGCGAGATCGTCGCGTTCCGCGTGCTGCTGCCGGACGGTGAGTGGCTTTATCTCGAAGGCGAAGTCAGGCATCATCGTCACCGCCGCGGTTTTGGAGTGCAGTTTGTCGAACTAAACGAAGAACAGACGGAGAACTTGCAGCGTCTGCTGGCGATCGCGCGCGAAGGTGGTTCGGAAGCGTTCGCGATCTCCGCGGACTTGGTTGAAGATTAAGCCCAGGGGGAAAGCCTCACCTCGTCACGAACAGTTAATGGCGATTCAAGGTACTTTGAAAACAATGAGCCTGACTGACCTGCTGCAGTTTTTAGCAGCGGGAAGAAAGTCGGGTACGCTGAAGTTTGATCGCGGCAAGGTCACGAAGCAGGTCTACTTCAAAGGCGGGATGATCGTCGGGTCGAAATCAAACGACCCGCGCGAATATCTCGGTCAGGTGCTGCTTCATTACGGCAAAGTCGACGACGGTCAACTGAAAGCCGCGCGCGAAGTGCAACGGACCTCGGGCGCCAAACTCGGCGAGGTGTTGGTCCAACAAGGCTTCCTGACCGAAGCGGAAGTGCTCGAGATCCTGAAAACGCGGACGCTCGACGCGATCTACGACCTGTTCGTTTGGGAAGAGGGCGACTTCGAGTTCTACGACGACGATCCGTTGCCCGACGATCTGCTGCTGATCGAAGTCGAGCCCACCAACGTGATCATGGAAGGCATCTACCGCATCGACGAACTAGCGCGGTATCAAACGCTCGTACCTTCCGACCGATCAATTCTCGAACTCAACGCTGGTTGGACTTCGTCGTTGAAACTCGGCAAGGAGTTTCGGCAGGTACTGTTTTTTGTCGAGAAGCGAATGTCGGTTGCCGAGATCTGTTATCACATGCACGCGTCCGCGTTTCACGTTTACGGTCAGCTTTACACGTTGATCAGCGAAGGCGTCGCGCGCGTTACCGGTGAGAAGGCGGAAGAGGTTACGACGCCCGGTAGTGAGCTCGAAGATCTGCCGGAGAGTGTGACCGAGATGGTTTGGTCCGCCGAACGCAAACTGGAGAACGATCCCGAAGCTGCGTTGCAGATCGTTCAGGCAGCTTTACAGCAGCAACCGAACAATCCCGAAGCGCAGGCGCTGTTGCCCTCGGCGGAGGACGCGTACGTCAAGCACGTTTACGCGACGAGCGGTCTGACGCCGCGCTCAGTGCCGCAATTGAAAATCTCGCCTACCGAAATGACGAATTTGCAGATCGATCCGCAGGAAGGTTTTGTACTCTCGCGCATCAACGGCTCGTGGGACATTCAATCGATCCTTTCAATCTGTCCCTTTCGCGAGGCCGATTGCCTGCGCATGATCAAGAAGCTGCGCGAACGCGGCGTGATCGGGTTTGAGCAATAGCCTCGTGTGCCTTTTGTGGCTGAGGACGAAGAATCGCCGAGCCACCGGATGCGCGAGGTTGCGCCAGCGCGAAAGTGGACGCTCGCTCAGGATTTCAAATCCCGCCAGGTTGAATGTTGCGCGCCATGCGTGTTCGCGCCGGAACGTGCATGGACCAGTGACGCCGCGCCACTTTCGATCGTGCGTCCAACAGACCATGCGGTCCCACCAGAGTATCGGCATGTCTTCGTAGATGATCGCAAGCCCGCCCTCGCGCAAGACTCTGCTCACTTCATTCAATACCAGTCGCGTATCCTGCGCGTGGTGCAGCACGTAGCAAAGCAACACTGCGTCGAAGCTTTGATCGCGCACGGGAAAGTGGCGGCCGTCGTAGGGGAGGTAATTGATTTGTGCGGCAGTGCTGTCGCCGACGTCGAGTCCGACCACTGGTTTTCCGAGTAGACCACTGAGATGGTGTGCGATGAATCCGTTGCCGCAACCGACGTCGAGCACGTCTGCTTGCGACGGCAACACACGCGCGACTTCGAGCGCCATGTCGTACGCCCGGCCGATTTTTCGCCGTCGTCGCATGCGCCAGAACCGGCGGCGAATAGTTGTGCGTAGACTCGTCACGCCCGGTCCATAGCAACGACAGTGCCTCAACGTTTCGGCTGCAAATCCTCAATAAACGATTGTGGGGTCTGCAAAGAATGGCCGACAGATGACTATCCACAGATTACACAGATTGACCTTAGGAATCTGTGTAATCTGTGGATAAAATGCCTGCATGACTAAACTCGCTTCAGGCTTAATTATGTCGCTGCTCGTCGCTAACGGTTACTGGCCAATCGAAAAAAGCCAGCCCATCGTCGATAAGACGCAAACGATTCGACTAGCGCCGGACGTTTCGCAACTCTCGGACGGCGAACGCAAGGCCGTCGCCAAGTTGATCGAGGTGGGCCAGATCTTTCAGCAACTCTACGAACTGCAACGCCACCCGGAAGCGCTCACTTCGTATCGCGCGCTCGAACAACAAAACAAACAGAACGGCGGCACACCCGCCACGCAGAATCTGTTGACGCTCTACCGGCTGTTTCAGGGACCAATCGCCACCACGCTCGACAACAAACGCGAGCCGTTTCTGCCGGTCGAGCCGCTGAAGCCCGGCAAGAACATGTACCCGTGGGGCATCACGAAAGAGGAAGTCGAGCAGTTCATCAACTCTTCGAAGAACCCCGACGAGACGCGCAGCGAGATTCTCGACCTGCGCACCGTCGTTCGTACCGCAAACGCGAAGAACCTGCGCGAAGACATTGCGAAGCTCAACCAGTATCCCGTTCTGACAGGTTTGCACCCAAAACTCCTTGGCCAATTACAACAACTTGCTCAACGTCCAGCCGTTGCGACAGCGAAAGTGCCTTTGTACGCGGTGCCGTATTCACTCGCGTACGCGGATGAGTTGGTGAAGGCTCACGGCTTACTTAACGAAGCCGCGGACGCAGTGGCGAAAGACGATGACGAGTTTGCGCGCTTCCTTCGCAATCGCGCCCGCGACCTACTCTCGAACGATTACGAATCCGGCGATGCGAGTTGGGTTACAGGCAGATTTAAAAACCTGAACGCACAGATCGGATCTTATGAAACGTACGATGACGAGTTGTTTGGCGTGAAGACGTTCTTTGCGTTCTGCTTGTTGCGCAGCCGGCAGCAGGAAACCACTGCTTTGCGCGAAGCGATGAAGGGTTTGCAGGGGCTTGAGGATTCGCTGCCGTATCAGAATCACAAGAAGGTGCGCGAAGACATTCCGGTCGGTGTTTACGATGTTGTGGCTGACTTCGGTCAGTCGCGTGGCGGCAACACCGCGACGATCCTGCCGAACGAAAGCTATCTCGCGCGCCGTTATGGTCGCACGATACTGCTGCGCGCCAACATCATGCGCGATCCGAACATCTTCGAAAGTACTTCGTCGACGTTTGCTGCCGCCGTCGGCGAAGCGCAGGCGAAAGAGTTGACGTCGGACGGTAACTTCTATCGCACGTTGTGGCACGAAGTGGGCCACTATCTCGGCGTCGATCGCACGAAGGACGGCCGCGATCTCGACGAAGCGTTACAGGACAATTCAAACACGCTCGAAGAGATGAAAGCGGATCTCGTGTCGCTGTTCGTCGCCGAAGCGCTGCACAAACAAGGCTACTACACCGACGCGCAACTCAGGAGCGTCTACGCCGGCGGCATTCTGCGTGTGTTGCAGAACAACAAGCCGCGCCGCGATCAGCCGTACAACACGATGCAGTTGATGCAGTGGAACTTCTATCTTCAGAACGGGTTGTTGAGTTTCGATCAGGCCACGAAGACGCTGCGCATTGATTACGCGAAATACCACGAGGTGGTCGGCAAGATGCTGGAGCGCACGCTGGCGGTTCAATACGCGGGCGACAAAGCGGCTTCGGACAAGTTTATCGACGAATACACGCAATGGGACGAGAACCTTCACGGCGCCATCGCCGCGAACATCCGTGCCCAGCAGCGCTATCGTTTCCGGCTCTTCAAATACGCCGCGTTGGGCGAATAGTAAAACTGTTTTGAGTTCAAGCTTTAGCTTGTCTGTTAAAAGACAGCCTAAAGGCTGAACTCAAAACTCGTTCGCAAGGCGGTGGGGCTATAACTAAGCACCTACTTCGACTGAATCGTCTGCTGTGCGATGTCGAGGTAGGCGCGGAGGCGCACTTCCGGGAGACGCAGTCGATCGGCCATTGCTTTGGCGCGTTCGAAATTCGTAATCGCGAGCGTGCCGAGTGCGCTGGATATCTGCGTCACCACGTTTGCCACGCTGTTGCCGTTTTGCACATCTAACTCGTCGTTCTGGTAATACTCCGGACCAAACCCTTCCAGCGTGCGCGCCGCCGCGCAGATCTCGTTTGTCTGATCCACGAGCGGCTCCACGATCTCAAAAGCGCGTTTTGCATCGTAACGCACAAACGCGCGCGAGAGTTCGAGCAGTGCGGTCATCTGGTCCTGATCCTGTGCTTGCTCCCCGGGCGCCAACATCGCGCGTGCCTGTTCCAAAAGATTCATTGCAGCGGCGCGCTTTTGGCCCGGTCCAATCTGCCGCGCAATTTGCCCCAACAAGTTTGCGCGTTCGCGCGGCGTTCGCAAGCTGCTGACGGTTCGTAACGCCTCTTCAACTTTGCCGCGCGCCATAAACTGATACGTCTCCTGGATGTCGACATTCCCTAACTGCTGGCGCCGCTGAAAAGGGTTTGCAATCTTCTCGTTGATGATCTTTCTCGCGCCCGGGCCGTCGCCTCTTACCGCATAAGTACTGGCGAGCTGACTATAAAGCGAGTCGCGCATCTCGTCCGGCACTTTTTCGATCGCCTCGAACGTGCTGTCCATTGGACCATTCTCGTTGATTTTTGTTTGCGCATCCTGAAAGGCAAGTTCGGTCATTGCGTTGCCGTTAAGTTCGTTCAGCTTTTTCGTGACGGCAGCCGAGCCGCCAACTATTAGCGTGTCGAGATCCGGTCCGAGGTTTCGTAGTCCGTGGAGCAGTTGGTTCGCTGCGTCTCGTTCGGGCGAGTAGTTATTGGGCGGCGGCGGCGTGAACGCGATCGCTTCCTGATACGACTTTTGCAACAACTCGCGGCACGTCTCGGGCGGCAATAACGGTGGGATGGTAGCCTCGTCCATTCCAACCTTTTGCACGTTTGATGTAGGCCGGCAACCGTGCATGAAGCTGCCGGCGAGAAAGGCGCCGGACCCGGCCTTGAGCAGCTTGTCTTCCAGGATCTTTGCAACCACTTCGCCTGCAAACTCGGCGGCGAGTTCGGGACTCTTCGCCCTCAGCAGCACGACCGTATTAGTGATATTTGCCGACAAACCCTTTTTGAGATTTTGCCGCGCGATCTGAAGCGCGCGTTTTGGATCCTTGGCCGCGAGTTCGCCGGCAATGTTCAGTTCGAGCGACAACTCCTGATTTTTCTGCTCGCGTTCGTTGCCGTAGGGATCGAGCGGCAGTTTGGTTGTGCGCAGAAACGCGAGTGCGGCTTCGGGATCGTGCGGCGTGAGCAGCGTGATGATCTCCATCCGAAGCTGCATCGTGGCTGAGTAATTCTTGACGTACTCGTTACTGGTCGGATCAACGGTAAGAAACTCCTTCACGCCGTTGGCTGCGTCGGTCAGGTACTTGGAAGCGCGTTTCTCGTCGATTGGCCACAAAAACTGCGCGAGTTGCATCTGCGTCCGGATGCGCGTTTGCGGCGAACGGATCTCGGCAAGCATTCCGTCGATGTCGTTGAGTAAGGCGAGACCCTTGGCTTTAACGACTTCCAGGTTCTTGCTTGTTTTGAGTTCCTGCTCGGTGGCCTCGCGTAGTTCAACAATCTTGATTTCGTACTTGCCGCTGGTTTGCTCCTGACGGTTCAACGGGGCCACGATGATGCGATACGTGCCGGCCGCTACGGCGACAAAGGAAACGTTCTCCGGTCCATCTGTGCCGTTTGGGGAATCGAAGTCGCCGAGGCTTTTGGCGTCGGGGGACGTGACTTGCACCATGACATCGATGCCGCGCTGCTCGACCACGATCTGAACGTAAGTGTTCTCGGCGACGGTGATGGTGTAGGTGTGAGTCGCATTCGGGCCTAGTTGCCTCTCGACGGACGTGCCAAGTTTCAGTGTTTGGTCCTGAGCTACGGTGGTAGTGGTTAGGAGGCAAACGTAGAAAAACGCTGCAAGGAGGGCGCTTAATTGACCCGGTTGACGCATATGCATCTCCAGTCGTGGGTTTAGAACGGAATTACGGCTGTTAAGACGCTGCTATCGATGAAAGGGTTCCCAAACCATCCACAGATTACACAGATTTCTTCCGGGTAATCTGTGTAATCTGTGGATGGTTTTAGTCTACTTGGCGAAGGCGTTGCCGCCGAGGAAGTTTTCGCGCAGGTAGGTCACGGTGTCGTGGAGGGTTTCGCCGGGGTCGCGGGGCTTGAAGCTCAGCTCGCGGGCGGCTTTCGAGCAGTTGAGGTACCAGAAATACTGCGCCATCTCGATCGCGCCCGGCTCGACCGGCGACGTCATGTCCCACTGCTTGAACATTGAATCGAGCAGTTGCGAGCCTTTGATAGCGAAGCGCGACGGCAACGTAATCCACGGCGAGGAAACCTTCGTCAACCTTTCCAAACGGCCAAAAAACTTCGAAAAGGTCCAGTTCGCGGCACCAAGCAAATAACGCTCGCCGTGCCGGCCCTTCTTCATCGCCATCCGAAACGTCTTCGCCGCGTCGCGCGCATCGACAAAACTCACACCGCCACTCGGCACCGCGCCAATCTTGCGCGCCATGAAATCCAGCACGACTTTCGTGGAACTCAAACGGTCGTCGCCCGGCCCAAGCAGCAGACTCGGATTCATGATCACGAGCCGCAGTCCCTTACCGCTGAAACGTTCCAGCGCAGCCATCTCCTGGTACGACTTACTCGCGTAATAAGGCCAGCGCGAGATGATCTCCAGCGGCTGCGGATAAGTCTCGTCCGGAATGACGTCGCCTTCTTTAGTGACGGCGATCGTTCCGCTCGTCGAAGAGAGCACGATCGTTTTGGTTCCGGCGGCTTTCGCGGCGTCGCAGAGCAGGCGCGTGCCTTCGACGTGAATGTCATACATCGAGCGCGAGTCTTTCTGCTCGCGCGAAACCTTGCCCGCGAGGTGATAG
>DATELP010000272.1:0-5269 GCA_035276425.1 Pyrinomonadaceae bacterium | reverse complement strand
CACCGAAAACTCTACACTTTGACGCGACATGATTTGATAAAAGTCATAAGCGGCCTAAGTCTGCCTCATTGACAGGATTTGCAAAATGAACAAGATGGCTGTTTCCTGGTCCATCTTGTTCATTCTGTAAATCTTGTCCATTACAGCACCTTCGGCACGCGGAAGTGGTCGGCGGCGGGGTCGGGGGCTTCGGCGAGGGCCAGTTTTTGGCCCAGCGAAGGCTCGAGCTCGTCGGCGCGTGAGGAGTCGGTTCGTTCGCCTTCCGGTGTTAGACCACCGAGTGCCGGTTCGACGTTTGTCGTGTCGAGCTCGTTGAGTTGTTCGACGTAAGCGACGATCTCGGTGATTTGCGGGACGAAGGTTTTCAACTCTTCGTCGCCCAGGTCGAGATGCGCGAGTTGTGCGACTTTCGCGATATCAGCTTCGGTTATTGGCATAACTCAGGGTCAATGATGAATTCGATCGAACTAACCAACGGCTGTCCGAGCAGGGTGTTCACGCGATAAAGCAGCGAGCCTCTCATCGTGTGTAACTGCCTCTGCCAGATGGCGTCGGGCACCGCGATTCTTAGTGTGCGATCCTGCAAGCCGAGCGGTATTGCGTGTTCCTTAAGACCGTCGCCCGCGGCGTGCTTCCACGCGGCAATGGCCGCAGCTTCGATTACTTCCGGCGCGTTGCCGGACGCGCGAAGGACCGCGGGTAAAGATTTAATGAGTCCTTCCATTGCCAACCGTGATTGAAACACGCAAACTGTCTCGTCGCAACCGAGCAAGTTTATGAACAATCATCTTCGCGAAAAATTGATTCTCGCGTCGAGTAGTCCACGCCGCAAAGAGTTACTCGACGCCGCGGGCTGGCCGTACGAAGCGATCGTTGCGGGCATCGACGAATCGCTCCTGCCCAACGAAAACCCTGCGGCTTACGTGCAGCGACTCGCGCGTGGGAAAGCCGAAGCTGTCGCTGCAAAGTTGCAGTCGGGATTAGTGCTGGGTGCTGACACGACAGTGGTGATCGACGACCAAATTCTCGGCCAACCGGAAGATGACGAAGACGCGCGACGGATGCTGAGGTTATTGAACGGCAAGTGGCACGAAGTGTTGACCGGAGTCGCGGTCGTGAGGGTCGGAGGTGAGTCGTTAGTCGAATACGAAACAACGCGCGTGCGGTTTGCAGAGATGACTGATCGCGAGATCGATTGGTACGTCGCAACCGGCGAAGCGCGCGGCAAGGCCGGCGCGTATGGAATACAAGGCGCGGCCGGACTCTTCATCGAAGAGATTCAGGGCGACTACTTCAACATTGTGGGTTTGCCGATCCGGTTGGCGTATGAGTTAACCGCGCGGGTTTAGATCAAGACGCTGCCGCCGTCGATATTGATACCCTGACCATTGATGCCGCGTCCCTCATCGGACGCCAGCAACAACGCGAGTGCCGCGACTTCTTCCGGAGTTGTGAGGCGATTCTGCGGACTCATCTGCTTGAGTGCATTCAAAGCTTCCTCGGCTGAACGGCCCGTCTTTGACGTGATCGTTTCAATACCGCGCGAGACCATTTCCGTGTCGACGTAGCCGGGACAGATCGCGTTGACGGTGATACCGCGGTTCGCGACTTCCAGCGCGAGCGAACGCGTTAGACCAAGGACGCCGTGTTTCGAAGCGGTGTAGGCCGCGACGTACGGCGCGCCGGTTTTAGCGGCGATGGACGCGATGTTGATGATGCGTCCCCAGCCGCGTTCGAGCATCGCGGGGAGTGCGGCGCGCGTGCAGTAAAACGTGCCGGAGAGATTGATCGCGATGTGACGTTGCCACATGTCATCGGTTGTCGTGACGAATGTGGCGCTCTCCGCGATGCCGGCGTTGTTAACAAGAATATCCGGTTTTATATCCGCAAAAATCTCCGCTACTTGATCTGTGTTAGAGACGTCGCAGACTAGAGCCATACCACCAGTTTCTTGCGCAACGCTTTCGACCTGTTCGCGACTACGAGCCGCCACCGCTACACGTGCGCCGTGTTGCGCGAACACGAGCGCAATCGCGCGGCCGATACCGCGGCCACCACCGGTGATGAGAGCGGTCTTGCCGGTTAACATTTTCACTAGTGTCCGGTGAACTGCGGATCGCGTTTCTCCAAAAACGCGTGTACGCCTTCGTGCCCGTCATCCGATTCGAAACATCGCATCTGGGCTTCGGTTTCGTAACGCAGCATCTCGTCGAGATCCGCCGCCTCACTCGTATACACGGCCTGCTTCGCTGCTGCGAGTGCGATCGGTGGCGCCGCGCGCAGGCGTTCCGCGAGTTGCATCGTCGTGCTCTCCAACTCTTCCGGCGCAACCACCTGATTTACGATACTCAAACGCAACGCTTCGTCAGCGTCGATCGATTCGCCGAGAAAGAACAGTTCGCACGCTTTGTTTGGCGTGACGAGACGCGGCAGAAAAAACGTGCCGCCCCAATCGGGATGCAGTCCGACCTTCAAAAACGACTGACTAAACGTCGCGGTCGTCGACGCGATGCGCAGGTCGCAGGCAAACGCGAGGTTCGCGCCCGCGCCCGACGCTGGACCATTCACCGCTGCGATCACGGGTTTGTTCATCTGCCGGATCGCTGTGATGACGCGGCGGCCCGCGCCGAGTATGCGCGCAAACTCTTCCGAGTCGCGACGCTGCATTAACTCCGCCATGAAACGAACATCGCCGCCCGCGCAGAAAGCGCGTCCGGCGCCGGTGATGATGACGACGCGAATGCTGCGATCGCTGCCGGCATGTTCGAGCGCTTCGGCGAGATCGCGACGCATGTGACCGACGAAGGCGTTGAGTTTATCGGGACGATTCAGCGTGATCGTCACGATGCCTTCGGTTTCGGAAACCAGGATGTGTTCGTACATTTGTACTTTGCTGTTTGTACTTTGTTCTTAGTACTTTGTTCTTTGTACTTTGATCCGGTCGCTAGCGGACGTGACGAGTTAGCGAACAAAGCTCAAAGTACAAAGCTCAAAGCACAAAGTTCTAAGCTCCTTTGAACACAGGCTTGCGCTTCTCAACATATGCCGCGATTCCTTCGCGTGCGTCTTCCGATTGGAACAGTTGCTGCTGCAACTCGCGTTCGAGCGCGAGTCCGGTTTCGAAAGAGATCTCGGCGCCGGTTTGCACCGCGCGTTTGATTCTGCCAACTGCGTGCGCGGCTTTGTTCGGTGCGGTGAACTGCGCGGCGTAGTCATGGACCATCTGCGCAAACTGTTCGATCGTTTCCGCTTCGAAAACCTGGTTAACAATCCCGAGTTCGAGGCCGCGTTCGAAATCAAACAGTTGTCCAGTCGCCATCAACTCGATCGCCTTTGCTTTCCCGACGATGCGCACCAAACGCTGCGTGCCACCCGTTCCCGGCAACACACCCAGCGTGACTTCCGGCAGCCCTAACTTGCCCGCGCCCTTGCGTGCGATGCGAATGTCTGCCGCCATCGCGACTTCCAAACCGCCACCGACGCAGTGGCCATTAATCGCGGCGATCACGAGCTTCGGCGTCTGTTCTAAACGCGATAGTGTCTCGTTGGCGTGGAGACAGAAATAATATTTGAATGAAGGCGTGACATCACCAAGCATTCTGATATCCGCACCGGCGCAGAAAAACTTCTCGCCTTTGCCCGTGATCACGATCACTTGCACCGCGTCATTCATACGCGCGTCGAGAATCGCACGGTCGAGCTGCTGCATCATTTCGTAGCTGTACGTGTTCGCCGGTGGATCGTTAAGCGTAATCAGCGCGATGCCATCGCTGACCGCGTAGTCAATTTTTGCAGAGGTTTCACTCATAGATCGAAATGTGTTTGGTGCTTTCGGATGTAAACGAATCGCGTTTCCAACTACTCCAGCGCTCGCGCAAACGCAAGCCCGCGAGTTGGGCCATCAGGTCCAACTCCGACGGCCATACGTAACGAATCTGCAACGGATACAGGTGAACGTTCCCCTCGTTGAAAACCACTTTCTGACTGACAACGCGTTGCGACGCGGCGTCGTGATGTCCGACGTCGAGCTCAACCAGATCGTTTGTCACTCGCGTCGCCCAGTTTACCTGTCCGCCGGTGAAACGCCGTGGATCGGGCACAAACGCCTCGACCACAAAACAACCGCCGGGTGCGAGATGAGCCGCCACGCTGCGAAAACACTGCACCTGCTCGTCCTGTGTAGTAAGTGCGAAGAGCGTGTTGAAAACGATGTAGACCAGCGAAAATTTTCCGTCGACGGTAATGTCCGCGAAGTTGCCTTGCGTGACTGTGACGTGTTCACCGCCCGGCTTCGCACGAAGCTGCGCGAGCATCGACTCGGCCGCATCAATTCCGTGAACCTCCACGCCTTTCGCTGCCAGTGGCAGAGCGATCCGGCCCGTGCCGACACCCAACTCCAGCGCTTTGCCGCCCTGGGCCAATTCGGCCAGCGTATCGATCGCATGGCTGTCGTAGTCCGGAAACCACTCGTCATAAATACCCGCCATGCGTTCGCCGTAGGTTTCGTTGGAATAAGAATTCATCCGTTTAATCCGTGGTTCCAGATGCTCAGGTTCTCGGTTCGTCGTGTCACGACTGATGCGCTAACGGGCTCCAGCGAAAGTCCATGGACAAAGCCGCCGAGGAAGAGTTGCGTCAGATGTTGGGCCAGGTCGTGAACTTTGAGTTTCCCTTGCGGGTCGTACCAGTTATAGATCTAATTCATCATGCCAAACAAAGCGTAAGTCGCGACAGTGAGATCTACCGGCTGCTTGCTTTCGCTCGCGTCCTGCACTTCCTGAAGAACCTTGCGCGCGAGTTTGGTGTAGTTGTCCTTGCGTGTCGAGACGTGCGCGTGCAGGTCGCCACGCAGTGACTCGGCCTCGTGCGACAACACTTTCATCTCCGCCATGTTCGCGGCGAAGAACGAAAGGTGATTCTCGATGAAGATGCCGAGCTTTGCGACCGGATCGTTCACTTGCTCCAACTGCTTTTCCAACCGTTCGAGCACGCGACCGAAGCAGTTGTCCTGAATCAGAAACAGCAGCTCTTCTTTCGAGCGGCAGTAGTGATACAGGCCCGCGAGACTGACGTTTGTCTCGCGCGAGATGTCGCGCATCGACGTCGAGTGATAACTCTTCTCGGCAAAGATGCGCGCGGCTGTGCGCAGGATGAACTCGAGCTTTTGATCGTGACGAGACGCCTGCAACTTTCAGAGCCTCACATATTCGAAGTCAAAGGGCTTGCCTTTGATTCCGGCGGCCGGCGGCGCGATCCAGTTCGCGATCTG
>DATELP010000271.1:0-2430 GCA_035276425.1 Pyrinomonadaceae bacterium | reverse complement strand
TGCACAGTTGCTCAGCGCGCCGTTGTGGGGACGGTTTTCCGATCGCGTGGGACGTAGACCAACGCTGCTGATCGCGTTAACTGCTTCCGGTATCGCGTATCTGATTTTTGGTTTTGCCGACTCGCTGTTGCTGTTGTTTCTATCGCGAATCGTGCAGGGCGCAGGCGGTGGAACGGTTGGCGTGATCCAGGCTTACGTCGCCGATTCCACCGCGCCACAGGATCGCGCACGTGCTCTCGGTTGGCTTTCGGCGACGACGAACCTGGGCGTCGCGCTTGGTCCGGTGCTCGGTTCGTTTGCCATCACTCTCGGTAAACGCGATCTGATGCCCGGCGCGCAAACGCTGCAAATGGGCCACGCCGCGCCGGGCATCATAGCGGCTGCGCTCTGTCTGATAAACATCGCTTTTGCAGCGCGATATATCACTGAGTCGCGGGATCTCGCGGACCATGCGCCAGTCGAAGGCGAGGTGAGGCGATCGTCTCGTGAGGCCATGTGGCGCGTAATCTCTCACTCGAGTGAAACATCGTCACGACTGATCTGGATCTACGCCATCTCGATTGGCGCGTTTCAAGGCAGCTTCTCGGTACTCGCTCTCTTTCTCAATGCACGCTTTCAGGTAACCGAGTTAACCATCGGTTACTTCTTCATGTACATCGGCTCGATCTCCGTCTTTACGCGCGTGTTGCTTTTGGGTCGCATGGTTGACTGGCTCGGCGAAGTGAAGCTGTCGCGTTTAGGACTGTTGCTGCTTGCTGCTGGTGTGCTGGGCATGCCGCTGTCGCGAAACCTTTGGATGCTCGCGATAGCTGTTGCCCTGATTCCACTCGGAACAGCGTTCACGTTTCCTTGTGTGACGGCGATGCTGTCGCGCGTCATCAGTTCCCGAGAACGTGGGCTCTACATGGGAATGCAACAGACTTACGGTGGCGTAGCGCGCGTTATCGCGCCGCTCTTCTTCGGTTGGTCGTTTGATACTTTGGGGGTGTCGTCGCCGTACTTCTTCGCGTCGGCGTTTATCGTTGCGACGATCCTGCTCAGTCCGCAGATCGCCGAGATCGTGAAGAAGCCCGCTCCATCAACGCAAGCCGCGGACAATGCTTAGCAGTTCATTCGTTCAGGTTATCGAGGCCCGTAAACTTCCAGCCGGTCCGCGTCTGCTCAAAGTGATAAATCACGACTTCATTTCCAGCCGCATCCGGACACGCCACAGTGAAATGTTTCGGATTAGCCGCATCCAGCTCCGGCTTTGCTTTGTTGAAGCAGGCTGCGGCGTCGGTTTGTTCGTTGAATAACTGGCGATAACGTTTGGTGAGTTGGACTTTGTTCTTGATAGTCGGTATGCCGTACGACATTCCGATCGGAAACCTCGAAAGCCGCGCGATTGTTTCTATATCACGTTTGCCGACGGCGGTTTTGAACGTCTGCCAGAAATCACCGGTAGCATCGGCGCCGGTGAGTAAAAGAATGAGAGATAGCGCTGTTAAGGTTTTCATAGTGGTACAATCCGCCGCTAATACTAAAACGAAAGGTGCTTTTTGGCGATGCTCAATAGGTTCGTGGTTGCTTTGGTCTGCCTGACTGCGGTGTTTGCTTTCAATGGTTGCAAAAAGAAAGATAGCCCGACTTCGCAGGCTGCGGAATCAGCTCCGGTGGAAGGCGTCGAGAAAGTTAAGCCGGCGCCGGGAACCGGAAACGTGCAGGGGAAAGTTTTGTATAACGGTGCGCCGGTCGAGAATATCGAGGTGAAGTTGTGCGAGACGTTCAGTCGTTTTCTCAGCGGTTGTGGTGGGAAGATCTATACCGCGAAGAGTGACAAGGAAGGCGATTTCGTGATCACGAACGTGCCGCCGAAAGAGTATGAAGGGTTGACCGTGCGTGTGTTTGACACTGATTCATACGTGTTCGCGACTACGGGCATCGCGGGGATCAGTTCGGAGAAGTACAACGTCGTCGCCGACAAGACGTTGTTTGTGAGGCCGACGCATTTGTTCAAAGGCGATCTGAAAGTATTGAATCCGAAGGCGGGTTCGACGGTGAGTGGACAGGATCTCGAACTCAAGTGGGAGCCGTACGCGGACGCGACGTATTACAAGTTCACACTCTACCCGAACAATCATCAGATCACGCCGCCGTACACAAATCAACGTGTTGACGACGCGTCATTCAAAGTTAACAAGCCGCTGGAGAAGGGAGAATACCGGTTCAAGGTTGAAGCATTTAATAAAGCCGACAAGAAGCTCTCCGAAACCAGCGACGACATCACGTTCACGATCAATTGAAAACCCGCCAGGGATTACACAGATCAGGAAACCCGATCTGTGTAATCCGTGGCTAAAAACTATTTGGGTGGTGTCTTGACCGCGACGATGTTTGAGTACGCCGAGTTGCCGGCGCCGCTGAATGCCCGGACGCGATATCGGTACCAGG
>DATELP010000270.1:0-8210 GCA_035276425.1 Pyrinomonadaceae bacterium | reverse complement strand
GGCGCCACGATGTCTTTTTTCAGGCCGGCCGAGGATCATCGACCCGCCGGTACTACGGCAAAAACCAGGAGCGGTCCGCAGACCGCTCCGCTTTGCTAGTGTGCTATTTCAAACTGTCTCAACTGAGGGGTTCACCCCACTTCTTTGTGCCTCTTTGTGGCTAACGGCTAAAGAAACTGGAGGCACACCGGGACAGGGATTTGCTCGTTTGTTCCGGTGGGCGTCAGGCGTCCGGTTTGCGCGTCGATACGAAAGACGACCACGTTGTCCGAGCGCTGATTCGCCACCAGCAGAAAGCGCCCGCTCGGATCGAGCGTGAAGTTTCGCGGCCAGTTGCCTTCGGTGGAAACGTGCTCGACGAGGCTCAGGCGCGCGGTGCGCGGATCGATGGCAAACACGACGATGCTGTTGTGCCCGCGGTTTGAGCCGTAAAGAAACCGGCCTGATTTGGAAACGTGAACGTCGGCGCAGTAACTCGTGCCCGTGAAATCTCGCGGCAACGTGGAGATGGTTTCAAACGCGGTAAGCGTTCCTTTCGCCGCGTCGTATCTGAAGGTGGTCAACGACGAATCGAGCTCGTTGATCACGTAGAGGTATTTGCCGTTTGGATGAAACGCGAGGTGACGTGGTCCAGCGCCGGGATGAAGCGTTGCCGAAGGTTGCCCCGCAGGATCTAGTTTGCCGTTCAGCGGATCGAACCGGTAGATCATCACCTTGTCCGCGCCGAGATCCGCCGCGAAAGCGAAACGATTGGCGCGATCGAGCCTGATGCAGTGTGCGTGCGCCGACTTCTGTTGTTCGCGTGGTCCAGAACCTTCGTGTTGCTCGACATCGATCGCCGCACCAAGACTACCGTCGCGTTGAATCGGCAGCACCGAAACGTTGCCGCTCGAGTAGTTTGCTAAAAGCAAACTCTTGCCGCGCGGTTCAACCATCACGTAACACGGATCCGCGCCTTGGGAAGATTGCTGGTTCAATGGCGTTAGTTGATGAGTCTTTGAATCAATACGAAACGCGCTCACCGCGCCGGTCGGAGTTTCGTTAACCGCGTAGAGAAAACGTTTGGCTGGATCGACTGTCAGGAACGACGGGTTTTCAGAGCGGATCGATCCGCCGAGCTTTAGTTGCCCGGTCGACTGGTCCATCCGGTAGATGTAAATACCTTCGCTCTTACCCGACGTGTACGTGCCGACGTAAAGCGTCAGCTCATCATTCAACGAAAAGTTCAATGTCGTACCTACGAGACCGATTCCACTCAATTTCAAAAAACTGCGGCGTGAATAGTTGTCCGTTGTCACCAGGGGGCTCCTTTGGGCGCCTAGTGTACACGAAAACAAAAAGGCGAGAGCCCCGGTATTGCAGTACCGGGGCTCGTCGGAGGGGTGATGTTTCGGGGTTAGTTGTTGTTTCGGGTCTAGCTCTAGTTCATGGGTTGCAGAACTTCTCTACCGGCCACCGCGGTCGATCAAAACATGGACCGTCGGGTTAACTGCTAAAGCCTTCGTCAGCTCGCGTTCGCGATCCGTAACCTGGATCTCGCGTCCGGTGTTGCTGCCGGAGTTCCAGAATTCCGACAGGATGTAAAGATCGTCGTACTTGCGGAAAACAAACTTCGCGTTCTCCTGGTTTTCGTTCGCCTGCACGGGTCGCGTCAGAACGATGGCAGCCTTGCCGGTTTCCTTGTTCTGAATGACCCAAGCCAGGTCGGAATCCTTCCGGTTGAGTCGGACGACGTACTTGCCGGCGTTCATGGCCTTGTCACCGACGGTAAAATTGAACGGAATGTCTACCACCATCTGGTGGTCAGTCTGTGCAAAAACAGATGATGATAGCGTAACAACCAAAACCAAAGCAGCTAATGCGATTACTCTTTCAATGAGCTTCATGATGTTCTCTCCTCTCACATCTACTAACGCGAAAGGAAGAACCAAAGTGGGCCACAGTTAGCAGTTTTTTCAACCAGCCGGCAGCGTTTTGAGTTCAGCCTTTAGGCTGCGCTGGTAGGACAAGCTAAAGCTTGAACTCAAAACGAGCGCGCTTACTTCGCGATCAGCTTCCCGATCTCCCGCCAGGTAATCAGTTTGATCTTGTTCTCTTCGAGCAACTTACGAAAGGCGTCGCTGGTGAAAAACTCGAAGTCGCGCTGACGCCAGGCCGCGCCCCAGTTGGGATGATCAAACGTCACACCCTGCATCTCGCTGTCGTCGTAGGCGAGGTGAATCACGACTTCCGTGACGCCCGGTTCCAACTTACGGAGCGCGTCACTGTAAAACTTGGCCCAATCCTGCGGCGCGACGCTCGGGTTGATGTCGAGCACGCGATCGACGAAGACGTCGTTTGAAGTGAGTGAAGATTGGAGCACCTCAATGCGAGGACCCCATTCCTTCGCGACCCGCACCGGCAGCTTATATTCACGCGCCACACGCAGAAACACATCAAACAACGCCTTGTTCTGATATAGCGTGCCCATGTGTGAATCGAGATGCGTCGGCACGATCCCCATAGATTTCGCCTTTTCAATTTGCCCGCGAATTTCCATCTCGACTTCCTTCGGATCCGCGTACTTCGCGGCCTCGCTTTCCAACAGGCGGAAGTAGCCGTCCTTATCTAATAAGGACGCGACGCGATCTCTCGACGTCACCGGGCCCCAGCGAAAGTGCGTCCACTCGCTCGTAAGTGTCAGGTGCAAACCGAGATCGGCTTGCGGATTGGCGCGCGCGTAGGTGGCAATTTCCGAAAGCCACGGACAAGGGACCATGATGCTGCCCGAGTTAACGAGTCCGGTTGCAAAGGCTTTCATTGTTGCCGTGTTGACGGAATGCGACATGCCGAGGTCGTCGGCGTGGACGATTAGCAGCCTGGCGTCTGCCGGGTATCCGAGCCGTTCGGCCAGCGTCCGGTTCTGCGCTTGAGCACTCGCGACGACCAGCAGCACGGCCACGACGGACAGAATCACCGTCTTAGGTTTGAGAACCCGATCATACTTTGTGTGGAGAAGCGTAGAAAGTTTTGAAATCAGCGTCATAATCGCTGATTTTACACTGTCTTAGACTTATGTCGTGAGCTACAATTAAGTACGTTTCCGAATCGAATGAAGCCCTTAAAAATCGGCATTACCGGAGTCCGCGGAATTGTGGGCGAGACTTTCACGCCCGAACTCGCGGTGGAGTTTGCGCAGGCGTTCGGCACGTATCTCGACGGCGGCCGCATCCTAGTTTGCCGCGACACGCGACCGTCTGGTCCGATGATCCGTTCGGCGGTGCTCGCGGGGTTACTGGCGGCGGGTTGTGAAATCGTGGACCTCGGAATCTGTCCGACGCCGAGTATGCAACTGGCGGTTGAATGGCTCGAGGCGGACGGCGGCATCGCGATCACGGCGGGTCACAATCCGTGGCGTTGGAACGCGCTGAAGTTTGTGCGCGGCGATGGTCTTTATCTCAACCCGCAGCAGGCCGAAGAGCTGCTCGACATTTTTCATCAGAACGAGTTTTTAAAAGCCGGTTGGCAGACGATCAAACAGTCGATCGAGTATGCCGATCCACTCGGCAAACACATCGAAACACTTGAGCGCGCCTTTGCGGTCAATGCGATCCGAAAGCGCCATCTGGTAGTGGCAGTGGATTGTTGTAATGGTGCGTGTTCGTTGTTGAGTCCGCGCTGGTTGGAAGTGCTCGGTTGCGAAGTGCTCGCGTTGAATAACGATCCGACGGCGCCGTTTCCGCACGCGCCCGAACCGAAACGCACGACTATGGCCCAACTCTGCGCCCTCGTTAAAGCCGGTCGCGCTGACATCGGTTTCGCACACGATGCCGACGGCGAGCGTCTCGGGTTAGTGACCGATCTTGGCGAACCGCTTTCCGAAGAGATGACGCTCGCGCTCGCAGCCGACATTCGTCTGCGAAAACAACCGGGCACGATCGTGACCAATGTCTCGACAACGCAGGCGATCGATCGCATCGCGTCGCAGCGCGGCGGAAACGTTGTGCGTACGCCGGTCGGGCAGGCGTTCATTTCCGAAGGTTTGCTGGAACACGACGGCGTGCTCGGCGGTGAGGGAAGCGGCGGGATCACGGTTCCGGAAGTTCATCTGACGCATGACAGTATGGCGGCGATCGGTTTGATTCTCGAACATCTCGCGCAGACTGAAGAGCGAATCTCCGACATGGTCCAACACCTGCCGCGACTCGCGACGTTGAAGCACGACGTGGCGGTCGAGCCGCACCGGTTGTATTCGGTGTTGCAGGAGTTTCGTGCGGTGGTGGAACAGGAAGGATTGACGATTGATTCGACTGACGGTGTGAAAGTGACGTTGCCGGACGGTTGGGCGCATGTGCGCGCGTCGAACACGGAGTCGATCATTCGCATCATCGTCGAGGCAAAAGAGAAAGGGAAAGCCGCGGAGCTATTGGATTGGACCCGCGATCGGATCAGAAAATGAGCCACAAAAAAGCACAGGAAAACACAAAAAGCACAAGAGGCACAAAAGGCACAAGAAAGTTCAAAGGAGGTAAAGACGCGCAACTTACTTTCCTTAACTGTTTTGTGCCTCTTGTGCTTTTTGTGCCTTTTGTGGCTTGAGGCACGAATGAGAGCGATACCTACATTAAAAATAAGTATCTCGGGTGTGCGTGGTGTGATCGGGCAGTCGTTGACGCCGACGCTGCTGACGCGTTTCGCGCAAGCGTTCGGCACGCACACCGGCTCGGGAACGATCGTTGTCGGACGCGATCCGCGCACATCAGGAGAGATGGTCAAGCATGCGGTGATCGCGGGGATTCTTTCGAGCGGCAGCCGCGTGGTCGATATCGGTGTTTGTCCTGTGCCGACGGTTCAGTTGCAGGTCCGACGGCGCAAAGCACACGGCGGAATCGCGATCACGGCGAGTCACAATCCCGCGGAATGGAACGCGTTGAAGTTCATCGGTTCGAATGGACTCTTCCTCGACGGCGGTCAGGCGCGCGAACTGCTCGATATCTATCATCAGGGCGAGTACACGAAAGTAGGCAGCGAAGAGATCCGTTCAGTAGAAGAAGTTGAAGGTGCGACTGAAGCGCACATCAAAGCGATCCTCGATGCGCTTGGTCCACTGCCGTCAACAGGCAAAAGGCTGCGCGTCGTGCTCGATTCGTGCAATGGCGCGGGCTCGATTGTTGGACCAAAGTTACTCGAAGCGCTCGGCGCCGAAGTGATCCCGATCAACGTCACGCCCGACGGATCGTTTCCGCGTCCGGCCGAGCCAGTGCCCGAAAACCTCGGCGACCTTTGCGACGCGGTGAAGAAACACGGCGCTGACGTCGGTTTCGCGCAGGACATGGACGCGGATCGTCTCGCGATCGTAAACGAACAAGGAGTTCCGATCGGTGAAGACTACACCTTAGTCCTGGCGGCGCTTTACGTGCTCGGACGCGAACCCGGTCCAGTCGTCGCGAATTTGTCTACAACCTCCGCACTCGAAGACGTCGCGAAGAAGTTCGACTGCCCACTGTTCCTGACAAAGATCGGCGAAGTAAACGTCACCGACAAGATGCAACAGCAGAACGCCATCATCGGCGGCGAAGGAAACGGCGGCGTGATCTATCCGCGCATCAACTTCGCACGCGACAGTCTGGTCGGCATGGCCCTCGTGCTGCACCTGCTCGCCGAATCCGGCAAGACTGTGTCGCAGCTATTGGACCAATTCCCACGCTACAGCGTCGTCAAAGAAAAGATGGTCTGCTCTTCAGAAAAAATTCCGGCAATTCTGAGAATGTTGCGCCAGGAGTATGGCGAGTTTCCCCTCGACACGCGCGATGGCGTGAAGGTCACGTTGCCGGAAGGTTGGTTTCTGGTCCGTGGTTCAAACACGGAACCGATCATTCGTGTCGTCGCTGAGTCCCGCAGCGAGAGTCAGGCGCGAGAGATCGTCACCCGGATCTACGACCGGGTTGCAAGCTGCATCAATTAGTCCGAACCGAAGCCCGAAAGGATCAATAATGACCCCTGCATTATCCCGTTCCCTCCCAGTGATCTTTTTGCTCGTGGCCTGTTTGTACGCGCCCGTGTTTGCGCAACAGGCAGCGAGAGCCACGTTAACCGGACTCGTCACCGATCCGAACGGCGCTGCCGTTCCGGGTGTGAAGATAACCGCGACGCTCGAATCCGCCGGCGTCCGGCGCGAGACGATCAGCAACGATCAAGGGCTGTATGTTCTTACCGATCTGGTGCCGGGCGAATATGAGCTGAAAGTAGAAGCGCAAGGGTTCGTAACTAAAGTTTCGAAAGTGCCAATCTCGCTGAAGGTCGGACAATCCGTAACGCTCGACGTTCCGCTCCAGATCGGCCTGACGGAGACGGTTGTGCTCGATCTCATCGACAATCGCCCGTTAGTCGACACCGCCGGTTCGGTGGTCCAGGGCGTAATTGAATCGCGCGAAGTTGAGACCTTACCGCTCAACGGCCGTAACTTTCTCGAACTCGCGCTGCTTGTTCCCGGCAATGCGCCAGCGCCCAACTTCGATCCGACCAAGACAAACACCCTGGTAATTTCTTCAGCGGGCCAACTCGGACGCGGCGGCAACGTCACGATCGACGGCGCCGACAACAACGACGACGTGGTCGGCGGTCCGGTGCAGAACATTTCACAGGAAGCGATACTCGAGTTTCAGATTGCCACGAATCGTTTTTCGTCGCAGTTGGGCCGCTCGGGTTCCGCGGTCATAAACGTAGTGACGAAACAGGGAACGAACGAGTTTCACGGATCGGGATCGATTTACTTTCGCGATCGTGAGTTGCAAGGTTTGCCCGCCACGTTCGATCGCAGCCTGGGGCAAACGCCGCCGTTCGATCGGCAGCAGTACGCGTTTACTCTCGGTGGTCCAGTCAAGAAGGATCACGCGTTTTTCTTCGGTTCTTTCGAGTACCGCAATCAGGATGGCGTCGTGCTCGTCGGCGCGAGAAATTTGGCCACGCGTTCCATCACGCGCGATTTTGCGGAGTCGCCGTTGGACGACTTCCTGACTACGGAACGTCTTGATCTGCTTCCGACCGCCAAAGATCGCCTCGGTTTTCGTTATTCGTATCAGCGAGAAAATGGTATCGCGGCGAGCACGCTCATCCGCTCGATCGGTTCGGCGTCGCAAAGACAGTCGAGCCTGAACAAGACGAATTCATTTCTCGCCAACTACTCGCGCACCGTTTCGGCGTATGACATAAACAACTTCAATTTCAGCTTCAGCACGTTTATCAACGACACGTTGCCGGTCGCGCCCGGGCCGCAGCTTACGTTTCCGAGCATTCAGGATGGCGCGTCGTTCCGCGTACCGCAGCAAACCAAACAGCGCCGCTTTCAGTTCAGCGATACTTACACGATGATTCGCGGCAATCACACGTTCTATCTCGGCGGTGAAGTGCAGCGCGTCGAATCGGATCTCGATCTGAAAGTTTTTCAACAAGGCCGCGTGGAATTGATCGAAGACTTTCCTGACTTCGATCGCAATCTCGACGGGCGTGTTGACGACAATGATTTGTTGTTTGCCGTGACGCTGCGCAGCGGCGTGCCTGATCGGTCGCTGTTGCTGCCCGACACTGACAACACGTACTTCGCCGGATTTGTTCAGGACGATTGGCGCGTACATCGGCAGTTAACTTTGAATCTCGGCTTGCGTTACGAGCTCGACACTGACGTGAAAAATGTCAGCCGCGTCGATGAGTTGAATCCGCTGATCCTTCCGTTCTTACAGGGCGAACGAAAAAGAGATAAGAACAATTTCGCGCCGCGCATCGGGTTCAACTTTGCCACCGAAAACGGGCGGACGAGCATTCACGGTGGTTACGGCATTTATTACGATCGCGTGACGCTGGAGATTCAAACACTCGAACGCGGTCTTGACGGGCGCGCGCTTCCGATCGAAGTGCGAGCGGGCAACGTCTTCTTTATTCCACCGCAGTTTCTGTTCGATCCCGTGAACGGCGTTTTTCCACCGCCGGCGCCGACGCTCGCCAATCCGTTTACGGGTTTTGTACTGCCGGGCGCGGGCGCGGGTGGCATCAACATCATTGACAACGACATGCAAAACCCGATGGTCCACCAGGTGAACTTCGGCGTGCAGCAGGAGTTCGGCGGCGACTTTGTGTTGCGCGCTGATTATCTGCACAACTCCGGCACACACTTCATCATCGGTCGCATCATCGGCACTGTGCCGTTCAATCCGGTCGTCGGTGGACCGGATCTC